>CAYSAH010000183.1:0-7627 GCA_964428945.1 uncultured Bacteroidaceae bacterium
GCCATTTCGGAAAGAGACCGGATAAAACTAATGGCTCACCGGAAAGAAACAAAAAGCATTACTGTTCCTGCCGGGATCAACTTTGCTGACTACGAACCCAGGGACCCGGAAAATACCGGGGATATCTGTTTTATCGGAGCACTGGACTGGGCCCCGAACCTGGAAGGCCTCCTCTGGTTCATTAAAGAAGTCATGCCTCATATAGCTGGGAAGAATATAAAACTGCATATCGGGGGCCGGAATGCCTCAAAAGGATTTCAGCAGGAGATCTCTCGACCAGGAATCATTTTCCACGGGGAAGTGGAAAATGCAAGGGACTTCATGAGTTCCTTCAGGGTAATGGTTGTGCCCCTTCTTTCAGGAAGCGGCATGCGAATTAAAATCCTCGAAGGAATGGCGCTGGGAAAATGTATTGTCAGCACATCCATTGGCGCGGAAGGGATACCTGTAAAAGAGGGTAAGAACATACTTATTGCGAATGAGGGAATAAGTTTCGCAAAAAAGATCACTAAATTAATTGAGGATGATCAATTTTCGCGATCCCTATCCCTTGAGGCAAGAAAAACGGTGCTTGAAAATTTTAATAACTTTGCCATTGCTTCCCGCTTGGGAGAATTTTACAAAAATAAGGAATGATCACCTGGCAAATTATATTCTGGCTTTCCCTGTTCCTGATCATGCATTCATACATGCTTTATCCATGGATCCTGCAGGTGCTTTCCACAGGAAAAAAGGAAGGCGGAATCATTTACGGGCAGGATGAATTACCAGGTGCTGCAGTACTTATGTCAGTATTCAATGAAGAGAAGATACTTGCCCGGAAATTGGATTCCATACTAAATTCTGACTATCCGAAAGACAAACTCAGGATCATCATCGGCTCAGATGCCTCTACGGATGACACCAACAATATCCTCAGAGCCTATGAAAAAAAATTCTCCTGTCTGCATGCTTTTATATTCGAAGAGCGACAAGGCAAAGCGGCAGTAATAAACAAACTTATTCAGGAAACGGGTGAGCAACTGATTATAATGACTGATGCCAAGGTCATCTTCCACAAGGATACCGTTAAAAACCTGCTCAGGCATTTTAAAAATGATGAAATAGGCATTGTCGGGGGAAACATTATCAATGAAACCGTTGAAAAAGACGGGGTATCCATCCAGGAAAAGGCATTTATGTCGAGGGAGATCCTGATGAAATACAGGGAAGGACTGATCTGGGGCGCCACCGTGGGTGTATACGGTGCAATTTATGCAATCCGTAAAGAGCTTTACACCCCTGTTCCGAAAGGGTTTTCAGTGGATGATTTCTTCATTTCAATGAATGTATTAAGAAACAATAAACAGGTGATATTGGATATTCATTCGATAAGCTATGAAGAAGTTCCAAACCTGCTGTCGGAAGAGTACAGGAGAAAAGTGAGGATCGCTACCGGAAATTACAGGAACATGAGGTACTTTTTCAGGGAGATTCTTACCCCATGGAAGGGAGCATCCTTCGCCTATATTTCACATAAGGTGATCCGATGGGCAGGTCCGTTTATCCTTATTCTTTTCCTGCTGTCAGGCATTCAACTTTATAACACCCATGAATTCTACAATTTAATAATGTATTTGACAGGAGGAGCCCTGATGCTGCCAATAATTGATTTTTTTCTGAGTAAAATCGGAATACATATTGTATTTTTGCGCTTCGTTAGACATTTCGTAAGCATGAATATTGCTTTGCTGCATGGATTTATAAACAATTTAGGAGGGATAAACAAAGATGTCTGGATACCAACAAACAGATAACGAAATTAAGCTCAATACGATAGAAGAGGCTATCGAGGAGATTCGTAACGGAAAGATAATTATTGTTGTCGACGATGAGGATCGTGAAAATGAAGGAGATTTTATTGCTGCTGCTGAGCTGACCACACCAGAAACGATAAATTTCATGGCGGTCAATGGCAGGGGCCTTATTTGTGCTGCAATCACTGAAGAAAGGTGCAAGGAGCTTGACCTTCCCATGATGGTGAGCACAAATACCAGCAGTCACAATACAGCCTTTACAGTTTCCGTGGATTTAATCGGGTACGGTACAACAACCGGTATATCAGCTTCAGACAGGGCAAAAACTGTCCGTGCCCTTGTAGATCCTTCCACAAGCCCGGAAATGCTCGCAAGACCGGGCCACATATTCCCTCTGAAGTCAAAACACCTTGGCGTGTTGAGAAGGGCCGGGCATACAGAAGCTGCAGTTGACCTGAGCAAACTGGCATGCCTTAGAAGCGGAGGAGTGCTTGTTGAGATCATGAATGAAGATGGAACAATGGCCAGGCTTCCCCAACTCATTGAGATCGCCAGGAAGTTCAACCTGAAAATAGTATCAATAAAGGACCTTATTGCCTTCCGTCTGAAAACCGACAGCATCCTTGTCAGAGGGGTAGAGGTACAGCTGCCGACAGCCTTTGGCGAGTTCAAACTCACACCATTCATTCAAAAATCGAATGGGATGGAGCATGTTGCCCTGACAAAAGGAACATGGACAAAGGACGACACAGTGCTTGTAAGGGTTCACTCTTCATGCGTTACCGGTGATATTTTCGGAAGCTATAAGTGCGACTGCGGGGAACAACTCCACCAGGCAATGGAAATTATCGACAAAGCCGGAACAGGCGCAATTATTTACCTCAACCAGGAAGGAAGGGGAATAGGTCTTTATAACAAGATGAAGGCATATAAGCTGCAGGAACAGGGAATGGACACTGTTGAGGCAAATTTAGAACTTGGCTTTGAGGAAGATGAGCGGGATTATGGCGTTGGTGCAGGGATTTTGCATGAGCTGGGCATCGGTAAGATCCGGCTGCTTTCGAATAATCCGATAAAAAGAAAAGGCCTTGAAGGCTATGGAATGGAAATTGTTGAAACCCTGCCTTTAAAAGTAAAGCCAAACAAACACAATGAATTTTACCTGGAGACAAAAAGAAAAAAGATGGGGCATTTCCTCGATATAGCCAAGTATTCTGCACTTCCAAAAAGATGAAAAGCAACAGGATCCGGATCGTTTACATGGGGACCCCGGAATTTGCTGTAGCGCCACTCAGGGCTCTTCTTCATTCGGGGGCAGAGATCGCCGGCGTGGTAACGGCACCTGATAAACCTGCCGGAAGAGGCAAAAAACTTCAAAGCCCGGCCGTAAAACAATTTGCAATTGAAAATCTTGATTGTCCGGTTTTCCAACCCTCCAACCTGAAAGACCCGGTATTTATTGAAGAGTTACGACAACTTGATGCCCAGGTCTTTGCAGTTGTGGCATTCAGAATGCTCCCGGAGGCAATCTGGAGCATGCCGGAGTATGGAACCATCAACCTGCATGCATCCCTCCTGCCCCAGTACCGGGGCGCAGCCCCTATCAACTGGGCCATCATTAACGGTGAAAAGCAAAGCGGGGTTACAACTTTTATTATCGACCGTGAAATAGATACAGGCCGAATCCTGTTGCAGGAGTCCCTTGAAATTGAAGCCGGGGAAACTGCCGGATCCCTCCACGATAAGTTAATGAACCTCGGTTCAGGACTGCTTGTAAAAACCATTGAACAACTTGTTCAGGGCAATATCGCAGCCATCGACCAGGATAAGTTCAATATTCCGGCGGACCAATTGAAGAAGGCCCCTAAGATTTTCAGGGAGGACTGCAGGATCAACTGGAATAAGGATGGCAGATATATCCACAACTTTATCAGGGGACTGAGTCCCTTCCCGGGAGCCTTTACCATGGTGGATCAAAACAATTCCGGGGAGATGCAGGTAAAAATCCTTGAAACCAGGTTTTTAAAGGAGCCACATCACGACATTCCCGGTTCAATAGTTTCCGATAATAGGAAATACCTAAATGTCAGGACCGGGAATGGCAGCATTGAAATACTCTCCCTGCAGGCCGCAGGTAAAAAAAGGATGAGCGCAGGTGAATATCTGCGTGGACTGAAAGAAGGGATAAACGGATCACGGTATTATTAGCATCACCTTTTTGATACAGGCCTTCTCAGACCTTTTAGGTTGACCCTGACCCCCTGGGCAAACTCGAGGTAGAGTGTAAGGGCATTGATGAACTGAAGCTGGTAGGACCTGGAATACCTTCCCTTAACGAAGAAGTCATAGTTGTAATCTTCGATGTCGCCAAAGGAAATCTCCCTTACCTCTTTCTTATCCAGGTAATCGAAAAATTTCCTCAGCATAAACAAATAGCTGTTCCGGGTTTTTAAACTGTACTTACGCTCTTCAAGGAATTTCCCGTATTCATCCAGATTATGCTCCCGTTCATGTTTTGATGATTTGAGCCAGCCTGTTAAGGCATGCCACCATTCAAAAGATGCTTTCCTGGGAGTAACAATGTGGGGATCCGATTTAGGCTGCCTGGCAGACCTGAAAAAATCGATCCTGGTTTGCCTGCCATCAGGCAGGGACCTTTGATCCAATGAGCCGGATCCAGCTTGAAGAGAATGTGCCACGTTGCCAGATTTTAGATAAAGGTACAACACAGTCCGGCCTTTGTAAAGTTTTGAGGCTCAAATTGATTAACAATTTATGAACATCAGAACTCATCAAATTCAAACTGCATTTCGGAAGCATCTTCCTTCAGCTCCGGCTCCACGGGTTTTTCAATATTTTTTTCTGAAAGCGGATTCGAGCGCCTGAGCCACAGGCTTCCTCCCACTACAGGCTCTTCCCCTGCTGTTAATCCGTTCATCCTGCGGATCCTGCTTAGTTTCACGCCATAGAGCTGCGAGATTTGCCACAGTGTCTCCCCTTCCTTAACTTCGTGAAATTCACTTCCGCTTTCCGCTTTCCATCTTTTTGGCTGAAGGTATATTACCATCCCTGAATCAAGGGCTACTGACCGGTCAATGTCATTGTAGCGGAAAAGCTCCCACGGGAACAAGGCAAGTTCCTCCCTCAGGGAACCAGGTGTGTCGCCAGGTTTTACAACAATATATTCTGTCCTGTTGTTGGTCAGAATTTCCCTGTGAGATACTGTGATGAACGGGGTTTCAGCAGGAGTCAGGGGGCCAGGTTCCCTGTTCAATACAAGTAGATCATAATCGTACAGCTGGTTTTCCTCGATGATATTGATAAGATGATCGGCATATTTACTACTGGTTGCATAACCGGCTTTTTTTAATCCCCTTGCCCAGGCTTTGTAATCGTCAGGTTTAAGCTCAAACAATTCTGCATAGCGTGACTTGGTGGTAAGGAAATCAGAATGGTCTGTAAAAGATTCCTCAACGTTTTTGTACTTCCTGAAACATTCATTCCTTTCATCATCATCATGGTAGATTTTCCGCCCCTTCCAGTCATCATGACATTTGATGCCAAAATGATTTTTGGCGTCCCTCGCGAGCCTGCTGTTTCCATTGTCCGACTCCAGGCATCCCTGGGCCAGCGTTATACTTGCCGGTATACCAGTCCGGACCATTTCTCTCATTGCAAGATCAGCGTAGGTATCAATATAGTTCTCACGAGTATACTTCTCCTGAGCACCTAAAACGGAAAAGAATGAAAGTCCCACTATTACCCAAAAGTCCCTTCTGTGCATATAAAACATTTGTTTCGCTAAAATTAACTTAAACATGGCCGTGTATTACCTTTAGTTTTTAACACTATAGATAGAAACGAAACCTGCCGGCCAATTATTGGGCTGTTAATACAGACAGGGTATTAAAATATTAAGCGATTATTAAGAAATGATACAATAGAAAAGATAAATAACTGATGCATTTAATTATTTTTGTCTGGTTGCGATAAAAGATCTGTCGCAAATTCATTATAACTTATGGATAAGCTTGTTGAAAATAGGGTTCTCGAAGTTATACATGACATGGAGCCAATTTCCCTTAAGGAGATGGACCATGTTAAACTTATGCAACGCCAGGATACTAAATTTGTGATTGAATCGGAAAAGGTAGACGAAATCCTAAACGAAGTAAATGACAAATATTACGTTCTGGAGATCGATGGCGAACGGATTCATGCCTATCATACGGTATATTATGATACCGCTGATTTCTCGATGTACCTCAATCATCACAACAAGCGCCTCAACAGGTATAAGATAAGGGTCCGGGAATACCTTTCCTCAGGCATTTCCTTCCTTGAAATTAAATTCAAAAACAACAAAAGGGAAACAATAAAGAAACGGGTTCCGCCTGGACAGGGTCCGAATAATTCTATAAAACTTGAAGGGGAATTTCTGGTAAAAAATTCACCCTACAATGGAAGTGAACTCAATCCATCCCTGCAGAATTTCTTTAAAAGAATTACCCTTGTAAATAAGGTAAGCCCTGAAAGGATAACTATAGACATTGAATTAAGGTATGAATCTGTAAATGGAGATAAGAAACTTGAATTACCTGGCATTTCGGTTATTGAAGTTAAGCGCAGTAAGGATTCCTCGCATTCTGATATGATAGATTCTTTGCGCAAACATCATGTCCAGTCGATGGGATTTAGTAAATACTGCATGGGAACTGCACTTATCCAGGAAGATGTAAAAAAGAACCTTTTCAGGAAACGGATGCGGGAATTGGGAAGGTACGAGGAGACATTCAGACTAGCTAAATAACTATTATAATTAACAGAAAACAAAATGGAACTATTCGGAATTGCACTAATTGATCTAAGTGATTTTTTGGAACTCATTATCAGGTTCACCCTGAACACCCTGGTAATAATTATCCTGGTACGATACATATATTATAAACTAACCAACCGGAAGGATTACCTGTTCACCTATTTACTGATTTCATCGATAGTATTCCTTCTTTGTTACCTCCTGGAAAATGTAAAACTGGAACTGGGCTTTGCTCTTGGATTGTTTGCAATATTCGGGATCATCAGGTACAGAACCCGCCAGATATCGATTAAGGAGATGACCTACCTGTTCCTTGTGATCGGGGTATCAGTAATCAATGCACTTGCAAATAAAAAGGTGAGTTATGCCGAATTATTGTTTACAAACCTGGCACTGGTAATGGCTACCTACCTCCTGGAAAAAGTATTCTTCCTGAGGCATGAATCAAGCAAAACCATTGATTATGAAAAGATCGAACTTGTAAAACCACAGAATTATAAATTATTGCACAAGGACCTGGAAGAACGCACAGGATTGGTCATCAACCGTGTTGAAGTTGGCAGGCTGGATTTTTTACGTGACTCGGCGCGTGTCCGTATATATTATTACGTAGATGAAAACATCCTCAATGAAGCCGATGATGAAAACAACTCATCAGGCGATGATGACGATTAGTCAAAGCTAAAACTTTCTCCAAAAAATAGATTAAATGAAATATTCATGTTACTAAAAAACCAGGTTCTACTAAACAAGAACCTGGTTTTTATGTTATGCTTTAAGAAATCCAATAGCTCTCCGGCAAAATGAATCCTTCTGACAACAGTTACCTCGATAATTTCAACAAAGAGGTTGGATTAAAGTTCCAGCTATACAACAGTTTGTTTACTGCATTGCCCTTTCATAAAGTTGAAAAGACCGGCGTACTGGTATCTATTTTTCTCCTTCACTGTGAGGAAGGATACAATGCCGGCAAAAGCCCGGTTGAGATCATCAACTCCTTTTTCAGCCAATA
>CAYSAH010000184.1:0-7624 GCA_964428945.1 uncultured Bacteroidaceae bacterium
TTCACCCCGGGTTATTAAAGTTGGATCCCTCCGGGATCCATGTGCCACAGACTTTAGCCTACAGCCTATAGTCTTCTGTCCTCTGACCTCTGACCTCCGCCTTCCTTTATCCGTTTCCTGAGTGTTATGCTGAGCCTGTCGAAGCACGGAGTCGAAGGGAGGTCCCTGAGTGGTATGCTGAGCCTGTCGAAGCACGGAGTCGAAGGATACTTTTTAGTTTTTACTTCAACATTCCTTGTTCCTTGTTCGATATTCAACATTCCTTGTTCCTTGTTCGATATTCAACATTCCTTGTTCCATGTTCCTTGTTCGATATTCAACATTCCTTGCGCTCCCGCTTCCAATCAAAGCATTATCCGATGGCAGATTAGCCATAAAATGATTACTTTTAGTTCCAAAATAGTACAGGTAGAAACTGCCTGGTAAATATGAATTTAATTAAGCCTGATCATTTGCCTGTAAGAATTGCACTTATTCTTCTCCTCTCAATCAGTTACATTGAATGTAAGGGTCAGTTTAGCGACTCAGATCCGGAAACTGCAATCGGGAATGTGCTTCAGTATGCCAGTGAAAGATACGGCGGGGATCAGCAACTCTTCAACGGCAGAATTCATGAATATCAATACAGGTATGCACTGGGACATCCTTTTTTCCAGGAAAACGAGTTTACGGAAGGTGCGCTGATGCTTCATAATAAATTGTACAATGGAATATCAATGAAATATGATATTTACAGCCAGGAGCTGATCATAAATTCGAGTATCGGGAAACAGATGATGAGTTTTTACCCTCCGGCTGAATTCGTTAAATCATTCATTATTTATGATAAAGTGTTTGAACGACGATCCTATAATAATGAAGCCCCTTCCTATTTCCAGGTAGTTGCCGAATCGGGGCAGGTCAGCTGTCTCTATTCCTGGTACAAAACACGTGTTGAATCGGATCACAATATAACATTCAGCTCCTATAAATTTGGAAGAAGCCAACGAAACAATTACCTGGTTATTGACAACAACATTTCACAATACAGGAACAACAAGTCCTTTAAAAAGACTTTCCCGGAGCAGTTTCAGAGAAACATATCTGCTTACCTGAAATCCAAAAAACTGTCCGTAAAAAATGCGGGTGATTCTGAGATGAAGGAAATAATTAATTATTGTCAATCCATTCTTAAAGGCCCTGATCTGCAGTAAATCTAAATTCCTGATGAAAAACCTTGCTGCATTTTTAATCCTTATCAGCCTGCAATGCCTGCTTAGCGGACAGACAAAGTATATACTTCAGAATTCCTACGATGAAATCAGTCTGTTTGAGTTTATAATGGAAATTGAGGAGAACAGCGATACCAGGTTTTTCTTCCATGAAGAATGGATCGATGGTATTCAGTTAACAAACCTTAAGTCGGGGACCTCAGTTTTGGATATTTTAAACAATGAATTGGGAAAGTATAAACTCGGTTATTATACCGATGGCAAACGGATCTTCCTTTATCCTGGTGATGAAATATCAGCAGAATTGCCTGAATTTATCAGCCCATTGTCGAATTCAGCGGGGTCTGCTGATGATCCGGTAAATGACAGACTTGCTGCCGGTGAGTTTATAAAAACCAGGAGCGAATTAAAAAAGCCTGTAAAATTTGTAGGCGATCAGCAGAAGATGGTTTACGGCAAAAAATGCCTTGTAAGGGGGAGTATTGTAAACCGCAGGGATGAGGAGCCCATGGTGGGTGCAACGATCTATATCAGGGAACTTGAAACCGGGTTGATCAGCGATGCCCTTGGCAGGTTTGAACTCAATCTTCTACCCGGGGAATACACAATCATTGTCAATCACCTTGCGATGAAGGAAACCCCCTATGAACTTCATGTATTCAGCAATGGTGTATTATCTATTGAGCTTGAGGATGAAATTATAGAATTAGAGGAAATTACAATCAGCAATGACCGCTTTGACAATGTAAAAAACATGCAGATGGGCGCAGACAGGATCTCGATCAAATCCATAAAAGAGATTCCCCTGGTCATGGGTGAAAAGGATATATTAAAAGTGGCACAATTGCTTCCAGGGGTGCAAAATGTCGGGGAAGGCTCATCCGGATTTAATGTAAGGGGTGGCTCAGCGGATCAGAATATGTTCTATATAAACAAGGTTCCCATATACAATACCTCTCACCTCTTCGGCTTTTTTACTTCCTTCAGTCCGGATATTATCAATGACTTCACCCTTTATAAAAACAACATCCCCACAAAGTACGGGGGACGGGTAGCTTCTGTTTTTGATATTTCAACCCGGACCGGGAACAAGGAAAAGATCTTCGCCCATGGAGGAATCAGTCCGATAACCGGACATTTTTCAATCGAGGGCCCGATCGTAAAGGAAAAAGTCTCTTATGTGGCAAGTATTCGGAGCACCTACTCCGATTGGTTGTTAAAAAGAATGCAGGACCTGGACCTACGGGAAAGCAATGCTTCATTTTACGATGGCACCATCGGGATCAATGCTGATATCAATGAAAAGAACCAGTTGAAAACCTTCTTCTACAGGAGTTCAGATAAGTTTTCCCTGTCCTCTGTCAACGATTACCGCTATTCAAATTCAGGAGCCTCGGCAAACTGGAGGCATAAGTTCACTCCAACCCTTGCTGCTGATCTGTCGCTGGCAGGCAGCAATTACAGTTTTTCAACGAACAATAAAACCAATATTTCGGAGGCTTATACGCAGAATTACAGCATTAACCATACAGAGCTGCGGGCCGACCTGATGTACATAGGTTTTAAAAATCACAGGATCGAATTCGGTGTTAACAGTATCCTGTACAAGCTTAACAGGGGACAGATCCTGCCCTACGGGGAAGAATCGGCAAGGCTTCCCATTGATCTTGGTAAAGAGAATGGGATAGAGAACGCTGTATATGTATCAGATGAATTCAGTCTCCTGCATAACCTGGACCTGGTGCTTGGACTCAGGTACAGTATTTATACCCTGCTGGGACCTGCTGATGTCCTTAGTTATTTTGAAGGACTACCCCTTGAAATAGAAAACATTTCCGGAACTTTATCTTTTGCGCGCGGCAGGGCGATCAAAACATATTCGGGATTTGAGCCCCGGATCGTAATGAATTACAGGATCGGTTCCAACACTTCCATCAAGGCTTCCTATAACCGGCTTCAGCAATACATCTTTTTACTGAGCAATACGATTGCCATATCCCCAACAGATCAGTGGAAGCTTACCGATTATCACATAAAACCACCAGGTTGCGATCAACTTTCTGCAGGATTCTACCATGACTTCAGGGACCAGGGGATCTCGATCTCAACAGAAGTTTACAGAAAATGGATCCATCATGTTGTGGATTATAAAAACGGGGCCGATTTTATATCCGCTTTGCCTGTTGAACAAAAACTTATTCAGGGGATCCAGAATTCAGACGGTATTGAGTTCATGTTGAAGAAAAATATGAATAAAATAACGGGGTGGCTCTCCTACTCCTATTCGAGATCACTCATCATTATGGACAGTGAACATGCTGAGGAAAGGATCAACAACGGTGCTCCCTATCCTTCCAATTACGACCGGCCACACAGTTTGAATTTCATAGCAAATTACAGGGTAAACCGAAGGTTAAGTCTCTCTTCAAATATCGTGTATGCCTCGGGCCGGCCGATCACCCTGCCGGTATCAATTTACTATGCCCAGGGACAAAAGTTATTATTGTATTCCGACCGGAATAAATACCGGATACCTGATTATTTCAGGATAGACCTCTCAGTGAATCTTGAAGGTAACCTGAGATTCCAGAAAATTGGCCATAGCTACTGGATGCTTAATATTTATAATCTTACGGGAAGGGCAAACGCCTATTCTGTATTCTACCAGGCAGAAAATGGAAAGATAAACGGTTATATGCTGTCAATATTTGCCAGGCAGATCGTAACCCTGTCATGGAACCTCAAACTCGGCAATTATACGAATGATTAACAGGTGAGAAGACAAGGACACATATTGAAAATAAGCTTAAGACGAAGCTTGCACCAGTACGTATTGCTGCCGGGTATCTTGCTTGTACTCGTCTTCAAAATGATTTCCTGCCAGTTCCCCTACGAAGCAGAGGTCGATGAAAGGACCGGGCAAATTTCCATTGACGGCAGCCTGGTTAAAGGCGAAGCACTTCAGACTGTAAGGGTATCCAGGTCAACATCACTTTACAATCCTGAATTTGATCCTTTTTTGGGCTGCGCCGTTTTTATCGAGGATGAGCTGGGGAATACCTTTACTTTTTCAGAGATCGCCAACGGGATCTATCAACGGGCTATTGAAGATGAGTTTCTCGTGTTTAACCGGGAGTATAAACTTGTTGTTATTACTCCTGAAGATGAGCGTTATGAATCGGACTATGAAGCTATCACACAGGGAGCTCCTGTTGACTCAGTATATTATGAAAGAGATCAAAGCTATGATAATTCAACAGATGAGGTGCTGGAAGGTATAAGGTTCTATCTTGACCTGAAAGGATCAGAAACAGATTCAAGATATTACCGCTGGAGCCTTTCGGAAACATGGGAACTCAGAAGCATATGGCCGGTTAATTATTTTTTAAATTTTGAAGACACGACCAAAGTATACCTCGATTCTCCTTATGAACTTTACTATTGCTGGAACAGCAAGAACATCCCGGGGATCTACTCATCCTCAACAATTAACCTGGCCAGTAATCTTAAAAAGAAGATCCCTTTACATTTTGTTTCAAATAAAACCGACCGGCTATATATTAAATACAGTCTCCTTGTGGACCAGTATTCATTAAATGAAGGTGCATATGCATATTGGAACCAGATCAAAATGGAAACAGAGGAGAACGGTGGGCTTTATACCCAGCAACCCGGACAGACACAAACCAATTTATTTAATGTGAATGATGATCACGAGAGCGTCCTCGGTTATTTCTGGGCATCTTCGAAAACATCGAAACGAATCTTTATTAAACATCCTCCTGACCTTATTGTGTATACCCCTCATTGTGAACTGGAGCTTTTCGATGACTCCATGCTTGCAAGCAGTCAGTACCCAATTTACATATCCCTGATAGGCTTTCCTCCAACACCTTATACAAGTGATAAACAATGTTTGAATTGCACCCTCAGGGGGGGAAGCAATATAATGCCCTCTTTCTGGGAATAAATATGCAGAACATGTGCAAGAAAAGAAACAGCCGATTTGCCTTAATACTGTTCCTGGTCATAATAAATTGTGTGAACACCATTGGACAGATCAGCAAACCTCAAATACCTGCCACATAAGGGGAGACCCTTCAGCTCTTTTATGACAGGGACCTTTATTGTGTTTCCGAGAACATATTCTTCTCTGCATTTTACCAAAAACCTGCAAATATAAAGGACGAAGAATTGAGCACTGTCCTTTATGCTGAGTTGATCCGCTGGGATGGCACAAAACTGGCCGGATCGAAAGTCAGGATAAATGGTGAATTTGCCAGTGGTTACCTGGGCATTCCGGAACATATTAAATCAGGTATTTACTACTTGCGCGTATATACAAGATGGATGAGGAATTATTCCCCTTATGCCTACTGCTATTTGCCGGTCAAAATAGTTAATCCCCACACAAGGGAGGCAGATCCCGGTCCGGAAACTGTAATTCCGGATATCCGGATCGAAAAGGGGAAAGTAACAAAGATTACAGATGCAATAGTTGTTTCTGGTCTGAAAAGCGATTACGGCCCGAGGGAAAGGGTTGAATTTGATCTAAGTGTTATTGATGATCAGTTCTCCGGACCTTACTGTATTAGCATTACCAGGCGAGGGAGCATAGATATTGAAAATAGTTCCCGGAGTTTCCTTGTTCAAAATGACACTGCAAAGGAAAACAGGCTGGAATACCTTCCTGAAAATGCCTATTTATCCCTGGCAGGAAAGATGCTTGACAGGCAAAGCAAAGAGCCCCTGGCATCTGAACAGCTTATCCTTACTTCCACGCTCGACCCCTTCTACTATGCTGTCAATACGGCAGATTCTGAAGGACGATTCCTTTTCTTATTACCTGACATTGAAGGATCCCATCAATTTTGCCTCACTGCACCCGGAAAAGACAGCAGCGGTGTGGAATTCCTGGTCAGCAATGATTTTTGCAGGCAGGCAGTTTCTCTTCCTTACCTTCCATTCGAACTGGCTCCTGAAGAAAGGGAAGAGGCCAGGGAAATTGCAAGCAATGCCCAGCTCCATCTGAAGTTCTTCCCGCCGGGACCTGTTAATGAGCCCAATGAGAATTTTTACCCCTTTTATGGAAAGGCAAGTGAGATCATCTATATAAAAGACTACATTGAACTCCTGGATCTGCGGGAATTCTTCTTTGAACTGGTTTCGAATGTTTCAGTGGATAAAATTAAAGGTCAATGGCAGCTCAGACTCATTGAATCAGGGAGTTTCTCTGTACTTCCTCCCCTGTTATTGCTGGATAACATTCCTGTTAGTAACAATGAGAAGCTATTGAAATTATCCACCCGGGAGATCGAACGTATCGAAGTCATAAATGGCGGGTATATTATTGGTAAAACCCTGTACAGTGGAATAATCAGTATTTTCACAAACAAAGGAGACCTTGCCGGAATGACCTTAAATAATAATTATCAATACTTCGATTACCAGTTATTACAGCAAAGGGATCACCCTTCCCCCTCGTATAACGGGCTAAACCCAGCAAGAACAGCGGAAATGCTTAATCTCCTTTATTGGAGACCAAATCTTGAAATATCAGGTAAGGAATCCGTTAAAATTAGTTTCTACACAAGTGACGCACTGGGTGAATATGCTGTTACATTGAGAAGTATCGGAGGAAAAGACTCAACTGTGGTATTCAGTCAAACTGTATTTACTGTTGACTGAAAATTTTAGGAGAAGGATTATTCCCTTGTAATGTCGGGATGAAACCGGATTGTCAGAATGATCAAGGAATCTCCGGATACCCTGTCCCGGTATTTTTGCAACAGTTATACATTGCGGTTTATTCTTTTTAGGTCATTATTAAAAATAATACTTCCTTGTGATCCATGGTAGTAATGCTATTAATCAAAGGATCACAAGGAAGCAGGAAGTTTTTCCAATGGAAACTTATCCCTGTAAACCAGGGATCCGTTTACTCAAGCAATTCTCTCAGCACCTCATATTCGATCGTTCTTACAACGGACTCATACATGCTCAGCATATTCACGGAGTGCAGAAAAGGACCTACAAAGCAATACCGTGCCCATTCGTCTGCCCCCTCTATCCATCGGGATTCAAGTTTCAATTGCTCCTGTATGTATTCCTTTAAAGGTTCATCGACCGGAAGACTTAAAGAATAATCCCTGAAATCACTTAAGAAAGTGTATAGTTTATTCTCTTCATCTTTCACAATAATTTTATATGGGCTATCCGTAACCCAGTAAAAGGACATCCGGGACAGGTCAATCCTGCCCTCCTGATCCATTACAACTTCCTCCTCATCCGAAACCGCTTCAATAAACCTGGTTTTTAATGAGCTGATATACTCGCACAGCGTGTTCGATTTTACCTGCAGTTCACTCATCTGATCCATATCAACGGCATCTGTTGCCGGGTCGAAGGACGAT
>CAYSAH010000185.1:0-7607 GCA_964428945.1 uncultured Bacteroidaceae bacterium
TTGATGCTTAACTTCTGAATGGACCATTCTGCAAGGGCCGTATAACTTCCCTTTAATCCACTGGTGTATTTTTCAACCTTCGTCAGGTCAAGTGACAGTACATATGCTCCAGCCTGGCTTTCCAGCAAATTCAATCCTGAGATATTAAAAAGGGTGTCCGAAACTGCCTCTATTGTCAAAACGCCGGCATCGACAGCATTCCCATTATGTCTCAAGGTAAAACTGTTCATGGATAATGTGGAAACCATTATCCTGTCGGTAAACTGCAATCTTAATTGGGATGGGTGCTCTGAAACAGGTTTAGAAGGAACATCCAGGAAAGTGGCCCGGAATGCAAATTCATCCACCATTATCGGTAATTGTTTTACACTGAAATTCCCGTTTGACCCAACAGAATGCACTTCAAGCAAAACATTCCCTGGAGAGCTAACATTTACAGGAACTACAAGCTCTCCTGAGGAAACATTGTTTCTTACTGCAAGAAGTTTAAGAACTCCAAAATCGTTTTTATAAATCTCTATCGTGACACCCTGGTCAGGAACATTCATTATCACCGTCAGGTTACGCGTAGAGGTGATCCCATCTGTATCTGAAAAACCATAATCAGGCTTTATCCTCAGGTTTCCGACTTCAGCTGGAGGTATACGGTCAACACTCCATTCATGTGTTACGACGCTGTCTCCCGTTATTCCTGCCCGGTCGTAAACCGAATTCATATGGACCTTAAGTCTATAATTTCCTGCATAATAAGTAAGCAGCCTGAACTGTGACATTTTCCACTGACCTGTTCCCAGAGAATCGAAGTGTACCTGGGAGAGTGGTAAACGCAATGTGTCTCTCCATAATTCGACCGAGGCCAGTCCAAATCCACTGATATCCTCGCTGAATAAAACATCTATGGCTGTAACATGCTGTTCATCAAATCCTCCGTCGTTGATCGCAGTGAATAATACAAGTTCCGGTGGAGTGGTATCCAGTTCCCATTCAACTGTTTGCTGACCGAGTCCCTGTTTGCCATCAATCGTAACTATACCGGGAAGGTCAACTGTAAGGACATATTTGCCTTCAATGCTCATCATGTTGCTCAATCCTGATATCTTGAACAATTTTGCCTCGGTATCCATCTGGGTAATTGCCAGCGCTCCATTCACAGCATCTCCGTCCCTTGTAAGCATAAAGCGTGATGGCAATAAGGTATTTACATCAATGGGTATATTAAATTTTACAAGCAAGTAATCAAAGGGAGCATTGGCTATTCCCTCAGGTAGCCCGATAAACTCTTCAATGACCGGCACATTGAGGAACTGGGTCCACATTGCCTGTTTCCCTGTTTTTCCGAATGTACCTTCCATATCCTGTATTTCTGCCGCCTGGACCGTAAGTACATAAAATCCATTTCCGCCAGTAAGAGAGGAAAGGTCAACTTTGTAGCTAAGAGGATCCAGCTGGCTTATTACCACCGAAGAATCCATTATATCATCACCTCCCTGGAGCCTTAGCATCATATCCCGGTATGTGAAAGTTGAAGGATCGATCTCCTTGCTGAACCTGACGATCAATGAGCTTACAGCCTGGCTGGTGAAAGCAATCGGAACTCCGTCGATCCTGACGATTGAGGGAGGATTTGGAGCTTTTAGTTTCCATTTTACAGTGTACTCGGTTTCCCCGATCCCTTCAAAGAAGTCAATCATATGAAATTTATCTTCATACACAGGTTCGTTTCCGTCAGGAAGAGTAACATAGCTTAACCATGCATTCTCAACAGGCATCACTTTCTGATCCGAGTTTCGGGTAATACTTACCAACTCAAATCGTCCATTCCCTGGATCTGCAAGCCTGATATAGTTCCAGCCCAACCGAGAATTGATGATCCGTAAAGTATTTGTAAATTCTGGTGCTCTTATCAGTCCGTCAAAGAGCCCCACCTCGGCCTTGAACACATCCAGAACCTGTTGGCCCTGCGAGAGGTAGATCACATCTGGGATTTCCTCGGCATCCTGGTATTCATTGACAAGAAAATCGTTGATACCGTCATCGGCCGCACCGTATACCCTTACACTTCGTATCAATTCATGCAATTCTGCTCCGCTGACCAGGCTCAGGTCAGGATTTCCACGGCTGTCGAGGTGTGTAACATTCGCTTCGTAATTCACGAAATGCCCGAGCAGATCGCTTGTAAACCACCACTGTCCGATAGTGGTCTTTTTTGGGGCTATATTTCCAAAGTCGATATTGATCAATCCGAGCTGGGTGGGTTTTCCATTCAGATTGGAACCAAGCAGTTCAAAATGGATGGCAAGTCCCTTTTCATTGTCAATAATCTCCGGCTGGGCTGACTCAATGCGAACATTCTTAGCAATGCCATAGCCGTTGTTTTCGATCATCACGGCAAGTTCACCAGGTATAATCGGTTCGATTGGAATGGTAAGCGGATCATCACCCAGGATATCGCGCTGCATAAAATAATGCAGGAAAAGGTCCGGGCTAGGATTCACATCGAGTGTAACCGGGAATAGCGGCTTCTCAACTTTAAGACCAGTAAAAGGATCCAAATAGGAGAAGGACCCTCCGAACGAATAACTTACCGGCACTTCAGGGGCAGCCCCTTTTTCAGGAATAAAGAGTATGGTTGCACTTCCTGTTTCTTCTGCTCCAAGCGATCCGGTACCATCCACCCCTGTAAGAATATCGAGTGCTTTGGTTTCGATCTCGAAGAGGTCATTTGCCAGTTCACCATCCTGGTTCCTTATCTCCAGGTCCAGTTCAATCTCCTCCATTGCGGTTGTCGTATTCCCATTATAGATGGTCAGGGTTCCTTCAAAGGCTTCCCTGGTCATTACCAGTTTTTGGGATATTTTTATTGAAACCGATGCACAAACCGAGGACCGCTTGTTTTCAACCTCATCCTTCAGTGTATACCAAGCCTGGAATTTCATATCAGCCACAGACTTATAACCCAGGGTCATGGCATAATCCCTTGCCACAGTCATTTTTGCATAATAACTGTCAAGGGAATCCTGGTTTATAATAAGCGGATATTGAATTGTCGGGGTCCTGATACCCTTATCCCAGGCTTCCATTGTACTATTCCACCTGGAGACAAACAAATCAATTTCTTCGTCAGAAATATCAGTATCCTGCATTAACACTTTTATCCTGGCAATGGTTTGTGGATCGAAGGTCAGCTTATTGGTGACAACAGAATCAACTGCCGCAGCAAAGTCTTTAATATTTTCCTTTGAATCCCAATTAAGTGTTCCCATATACTCCGACAGGTAATCCCTTTCAGCCTGGTCGTTGTACATGGCATAATCAAGTTCTTTCGCTGCCTGCAATAAAATTGGAGGTGCGGGACTACCTTTTGTGCCATGGCGGAAAAATGATCCTTTCGATCCTAATCCAAATGGTGGCGTATTATAACAAGTCTGAATCGTTCCTATAACTCCAACTGTACAACCGACAGGTCCAGGAATGCAACCCAAAACATCTGTCAGGGAAGCATCACCATCTGCAAATCCGTAAGCACAGGCAAGTGCAGCTGCCGGCGGGGGACCTACGCATCCGAGGATGGTTTGAAGAACGCTTATCAGGCAAGGATCACATCCTGTAATAGGTGAAACAGTGGAAGCAACACCATCGTATGGACCATAAATCCTGTAATCAGTTCCTCCGCCGTAGCCCGGGCCAGTGCCTCCCCCTGTTGGAATATAGAAATCAATACCGTCACCTCCACTCCCTGTACCTGAGCAAACTCTTCCGGAAATCGTAAAAAGTGCATTGGTTTGACGCCATTGCCTGTCGGCTCCGCATTCAAATCCATAAAAAGTTATTGCATAATTTGAACATGGTCCGCCATCGCTTTTTGTTGCGGCACCAGATTTCCCCTCTCCTCTGATACGCATCGTTACCGGGACCTGTATGGCCTGCTGGGCAAGCAAGTCGATCGTGGCAAATTCTGATACCCATTCATACACAGGGTCGTTCTCAGGGAATTTCAGTTCAACATCCTTTGCCGTTATCAATCCTTTATTTGTAAGTGTCACCAGGAAAGTATAGGTTTCATCATTGAATAATTGAGGCATAACCTTAGGCATTTCAATGACCACAACCGGTGCCGGCACATTGGTTTCATATTGCAGTACAAGGTCAATCTGGTAGGCATCTTCAATTTCAGTTGGTACAACTTCCCAGGTATAGGAGATTGCCTGGAAACCCAGGAATACACTTTGCTCATTTACCCTGCCCGGATCAATAACTATTACATTCTGGTATCCCTCATGCTTATCTGCAGTGACAGTGATCTTGTATGAGCCTTCGTTCAGACTGTCGGCTTTAAAAATTCCGTTTGCATTCGTAAATCCCTCGGCAACAATTTTTCCACTGTAGGGATGTCGAACCACAACGTGCGCATTCTGAACATGCGGAGCATCATTGGTAAAATAGGTGTACTCATCAACCACATCCACGAGCAGACCTCCGGTTTCCTCAGAAACTATTTCCGTCCGATAGGGTATTGCAAGGTCGTCACCATTTGAATTGTGAAGTACAATTCTTCCGGTAAGCGGCGTATTCAACGGTATCTCACTATCAGCAGAAAACAAGAGAGTGACAGTGGCAGTGTCTCCCGAAGCCATGTTCCCTATAGTATCGGGGCTGGCAAGTGACATCCACTCCTGGTCGGGAAGGTCAACAGTTACCTTTCCGGTTTCACCAGCACCGTCATTTATGATAAGAAGGTCAAAGTAGCGCGCCTTACCCTTGGTAATCGTAGTGTTTATACTTACTGGATTGCTTATCAGGTGGCTTCCAAGAGCCTGGCAATAATAATATGCCTTAAATTCGAAGGAAATCCCTTCGGCTGAGCTAACTTTTACAGGAATTTCAATATAATTCATTCCCTCAGTGATCACCTCGCCAAGGATAGTAAAGTTAAATTCCTCGATCATATTTCCCGGGAGCGTGGGAATTTCATCGATGGTCAAATTGAATCCACCAGGGATGTTGAGCGCTTCAAAAGTTATGTTGGTCAGGGCAATGCTGCTCCTGTTCCTGATTCCGATCTTACCGCTAAAGGGAACATTCTTTTTAATATTCCATGTAAGGTAATCTTTTGAAGAACGCTCCATTCCCATGATATCAAAGGCATCCTGCTCTGCTACAAGGCCCTGGCCGGGATAACATGCTCCAACAATATATTGACCTGATTCATAACTAAAGGGAGTAAACTGCGTACTGTAATTCCCGCTTCCGTCAGTGCTTACATTCAAAATCCTCCTGTTACCACCTGTTATAATATAGATATCCAGGGCTGCATTTACAGCAGGATTTCCATTGATCAATTCAGCCTTACCAGTTATTGTTACAGGTACAGGACCTTTAAATGATACTTCTTCGACATTTGCCGTGCCAGTATAATTTGGTAGAATTGTAAGTGCCACTGGCGAAGACTCATTATTAGTATAAAGAAGTTCTGTGATTGTCACCTGTGGATTAACTTTCCCAATCAGGTAATACTTGCCGGTCACTCCAGGGACTGTTGAAAGGTCCACGAGCTGATAAGCACCTCCAATTGCAAGCTGTTCAGTAAGTTTTACTTTAAGGATTATGGAGTCTTTAGGATCAATATTTTGATCTTTTGAAAGATAGAATTCTACTGGTATTCCGACAGGTGCCTTACCGTATCCGCTGTTATGAATAAAGGTCCGGATTTCCAACTGACGCCCTGTTATTACAGTATCTTCGACAAGTTCAATATCACTCATCTCGAGGTCAGGCCTGTTGATATCAGTAACATTTACCCAGGCTATCCCAGGTGAGAACCCTGCTGCACTTGCCTTAAGTGTAACCATCTGGCTGCCATCATCCACCTGGTCATCAATTGTAGTTATCGGGACTGTAACTGTCGACTTTCCGGCATCAATCACAACGCTGGAAGGAAGGGTAAGCTCCGAGATGTCATTCGATGAAAGTGTAACTGTAATGGCCGCCGTAGTGACAGTGTTCCTGAATATTGTCATAGTTCCTGCATTGGAAATACCTTCCTTCAATGAAACAGGGCTAACAGTAACAGATAATG
This sequence comes from uncultured Bacteroidaceae bacterium, assembly GCA_964428945.1. GTDB lineage: Bacteria > Bacteroidota > Bacteroidia > Bacteroidales > M55B112. Next base: position 6,077 of record CAYSAH010000185.1, read on the forward strand.
AAGGTCCATCATTATCTGCCACAGTTAAGGTACCGCTTACTACTCCTCCATTTTCAGGAGTGGTATTGCAGTTGCAATTTGAAAGATAGATCCCTCCCATTAGCTCAACGGTCCTGAACCCGTCGACCAACCCGTTATCAACAGGTCCGATATTGAATTGCTTTTCAACAACACCATCAGAAAGAGTTATTGAAGGTGGGAAAAAGATTACATTTGGCAGGTCTGCCGAAAGATTGATCTTTATTATACCGCTGCTGTTTCCGGTCCTTCTGATAACACCAAAAGCAGCATAAGGTCCTGCCCCTTCAGAGATGGTATCAGCAAGAATTTCCATTTCGATACCCGGAATATCATCATCCACAATTGTTGCCTGAACACTTCCTGAGATCATTCCTTCTGCCCTTGCACTGATCTCTGCTTCCTGGTCAAGTTCAGGAATTGAATTCTCACTCACAAATACAATAACCTGAACCGATCCGGTATTACCTGCTATTACAATTCTCTCAGGAAAGGTCCATTGCTTGACCTGGCTCGTTGAAAGAACAAGAACTGCCGAATCAGGAGTAACCAGGTCCCTGCTGACTGTCAGGAGAAGAGTATCTCCTTCTGATACAATATTTTTGTCAAGTGAAAGCGAAAGACTTGGCTTTTCATCGTCAAGAATATTCAGAACCTGTGTCACGTTTTCGTAACCTGCTGCTGATGCAGTGATCTCAAGCTGACGTGGCCCGTCCAGGGAACTATTATCGACCATGGTAAAGTTAAAAACAGCAGATGAGCTTCGTTCAGGGATAGTCACCGCAGCAGGAATGCTTACCTGTCCAACAGACGAGGAGCTAAGATCTACAGTAAGTGCCTGGGAATAATTACCACTCCTGGTTATATAGCTGCGAAGCTGCCCCGAATAATTCTCAGTTGCTGATGCCGGAATGCTCAGGTAAAGCTTACTTTGAATACTTATCCTGTTTATTGAAGCTGATTTGTTATTGACTTCATTTCCAGGATATTCCAGTAATTCATTTGATGGAACCAGGGAGACTTCAACATAAGCCTCCCCTGTGAAACTAATAATCTCCGGGACCAGGAAACGAAAGTTGCGTGACAATGTTGCAGATGCACTCAGTATTCCCGTGAACTGTGGGGTTCCGGTCAGGTTAACGCGTATACCCGAAAGAGAAACGATCGATACTTTTTCAGTCCAACCGCCTGTAGCAGTCGCATCCCCTATATTCTGCACATTCCAGGAAACATCTATCGTGTCGCCGGGTTCATACAATAGCCTGTCGGCCTGGATCGAGCTCACTTTAACATCAGGCAGGGGCTTTTCAAGAATAAGTATCGATTTTGACTGCAGAACTGTATTGTTACTGTTATTGGTTTCAGCCAGGCTGTTTGTCCGGTCACTTACACCAAGAAGGTAATAGTTTCCACTATATTCGGCAGGTATGGTAAGTGTGACGGACCCCTGGTAACTTTCGTTTGGGAGAACTGGCTGACTGTAATTTACTTGCCCGAGGAAACGATCATCACC
>CAYSAH010000186.1:0-7560 GCA_964428945.1 uncultured Bacteroidaceae bacterium
AGGGTGCTTCATCTGTTGAGATCAAAATTGATCATTTAAGGGAAATGCATGAGCTATTGCTGAAATCTACAACTGAAGAAAGACTTAATATACCCGGTATGGAAGCTGTTAGGGTTGAAATGATCGTTCCGGCATCTATTTTTATTAATTTTGTCTACAATAGTTATGGACTTACTTCTTTAAGGCAATCAGGATATGCATTGAAAGAGGGAGTTATGGCCAGGCTGGTAAAAATATAATGAAACACTATGTCAAAAATTCTTGTAATCGACGACGAAAGAAGCATCCGGAACGCACTTAAGGAGATCCTCGAATATGAAAAGTTCGAAGTTGAACTGGCAGAAAACGGAATTGAGGGACTGGAAAAATTCAACGCAAACCATTTTGATGTTGTTCTTTGCGATATCAAAATGCCTGAGATGGATGGAATAGAGGTGCTCGAACTTATCTTCGAATCAGGGAAGGATGTACAGGTGATCATGATTTCAGGCCATGGCAACGTTGAAAATGCCGTTGAGGCGATCAAGAAAGGGGCATTCGATTTTATTGAGAAACCCCTGGATCTGAACAGACTTCTGATTACTGTAAGAAACGCCCTCGACAGGAAGTCACTCGCCACCGAAAACAAAGTACTTAAGAAAAAAGTAAGTAAGGCTTATGATATGGTTGGCAATTCCCCTGCAATAGACCTGGTAAAGGAGATGATCGAAAAGGTCGCTCCTACTGATGCCCGGGTCCTTATTACAGGTTCGAATGGTACCGGGAAAGAACTTGTTGCCAGGTGGCTGCATGAAAAAAGCCATCGTGTGGGCGGACCATTCGTAGAAGTCAATTGTGCAGCAATCCCTTCCGAACTTATAGAAAGTGAATTGTTCGGTCATGAAAAGGGGGCTTTTACCTCGGCAATTAAGCAACGTATCGGAAAATTCGAACAGGCTGATGGCGGGACGATCTTCCTCGATGAGATAGGAGACATGAGCCTCTCCGCCCAGGCCAAGGTGTTAAGGGCACTGCAGGAGAGCAAGATCACAAGGGTGGGAAGCGATAAGGACATCAGCGTAAATGTTCGTATTCTCGCAGCCACAAATAAGAACCTTAAGGAAGAAATAGAAAAGAACAATTTCAGGGAAGACCTTTACCACCGCTTAAGTGTTATTTTGATCCGTGTTCCTTCCCTGAACGAGCGACTTGAAGACATTCCTGTGCTTGCCGAACATTTCAACCACATCATATGCAATGAATACGGTATTCCCCCCAAGGAGATCGCAGCCGATGCAATAGAAGAATTAAAAAAGATAAACTGGACCGGGAATATCCGCGAGTTCAGGAATGTGCTGGAACGCCTGGTCATTCTCTGTGACCAGAAGATCGAAGGCAAAGATGTAAAGGCTTTTGCAATGCCAATATCAAGGTAAAAGAAAAAAGGAAAAAGGAAAAAGGAAAAAGGAAAAAGTTAGTGAGACTGATTATTCAAGAGGCGCAGCCAAATTGAATAATCTTAGTCGAACTAATCCCGCTGAGTGTGTTATTCTATTCAACTTCCTTATAAACTTTCACATAATCCACCAGCATTTTTTGAGGAAAAGGAGTTTCACTGGTTGGGAAGCCAACATAGCTACCTCCTACTGCAACATTAAGTATGATGAAAAAGGGATGGTCATAAACCCAGTCGCCTGTCAGATCGTCGGGCTGGATCTCCTGGTAGAGATTATCATCAACAAAAAACTGAATAAAATCACTTCCCCATTCCACGGCATAAACATGAAAATCCAGATCAAAACGACTCTGTGGGTAGCTGAAACTTTTTGTAACCGACGCACCCCCGGAATATCCTGGTCCATGTACAGTACCATGAATAAGATGGGGTTCCTGGCCCCGGTACTCCATGATGTCGATCTCACCACACTCAGGCCACCCTTCAGTATCCACATCAGATCCTAAAAGCCAGAAAGCAGGCCAAATTCCCGGTCCCCATGGCATTTGTATCCTTGCTTCAAAGCGTCCGTACGTCTGCTCAAATAATCCTTTTGTAGAAATTCGTGCCGAAGTAAAACCTGAACCAGCATAGCTTTCTTCCCTTACTCTTATTGCCAGGTTCCCCAAACCGTCAAGAGAGCAGTTTTCCTTTCGATCTGTATCATATTCCAATTGAGAATTTCCCCAATCTGTTCCAACATCAAAGGCCCATTTTGCAGTATCAGGAAGCTGACCTGAAGTTCCTTCAAATTCATCTTCCCATACCAATTCATATTGTCGTTCCTCCATTTCAGAAGTACCACAGCTCCACAATCCGAAAACCAAGGCGATCAAAATAAGTGCTCTTGTCCTGCTTAATTTGTTCCTCTTCATATGTTTAATATTTAAAGTTTCATTTTATTTAATAATTCAGGCTGTATTAAACTTGTTTCAACAGCTGTTTTCCAGTTCTGGTCCTTTACAAACCTTAAATTTCAAGCTATCTACCAGGATAATTTACCTTCCATCCTGTCATTTATGGAAATACAGATTATCAAGGTAGATTGTTCCGTTCCCATCAAATTTAAGTTGTATGATATCTGCAAGGTCCACCGGCGAAAAATCCCCAAGCGGGATATCCACACTTTCCCAGCCATCCGTTGGAACACTTAGTGCATATGCCTTCTCAACAGGATCAGGGCTGCCCGGACTGATAAGATAGACATTCAGTGCAGATGAGTTAAGGGTCCAGAAATCCAGGTGCAGGTAATTCATTCCCGATACATCCTGGCTGCTGGCAAGTTCAATGCCCTGGTAGTTCAGACCTGCATATAAGAGTGTATTACTGCCGCCTATCTGCAATTCAATCGCTGAAGTGGACTGTCCCCAATCGGGATAGAAATTCGTTCCAGCCACATTGGTGTATGCATTACTGTATAATGAAATAACATCTGCCTGGTCCTCCACAGGAACAGGTGCTGCCTGATCCGGTCCTGTCGGACCTCCCCCGCTGCCATCGTCATAGAAATAAACATTATCGATATAGAGGTTTGTCAAATCACCGGAAAGAACCATCTGTGCAAGATTCTTCCTGCTGATCAATCCCGCGAAATCAGTTAGCGGGACATCAAGGCTTACCCAGGTTTGGCTTGCCAGGACAGGACTTGTAAAAGTTACTTCGTGGGAGGCATCATCATCTCCGCCATAGTTCCCATCTGCTCCAAAATCTGCAAGCAGGACATGAAAAGCTGCAGGCGGGGCAGTTGGATTCGAGGTCCAGATATCCATGTGAAAGTGAGTCATCCCGCTTATATCTATCTGCTGGGAAGAAAATTCAATCCCCACGAAATTTAGTTTCTTATATCGTTTAATCTCATCTCCTTCAACTTCAATGCCCTCGATCGTTAAAGCAGTGGAAAATTCCCAGTAGGTATTCCATGTATCGACGGGCACATTGGTATAATAGTCACTGAACAATGATATCACATCCTCCTGGTCCTCAGTTGGCACAGGGGCTGCTACCTGTGGTGCAGGAAGAGCGCCGGTGGTGCTAAGCCTAAGAAGTCCGCTTGCCCGCAGATCAACGAGCTCTGCATAGACAGCCGTAAATCCGCTATCCACAACTGATATTACGCCAAAATCATTGATGCTGGCAACAGTCGTATCTGATGATGTGAATTTGAAATAGGCGGGTCCAACCTCCACTCTCTGATCGGTACCGTCGGGCATATTATATATTGCATATGTTCCGCCAACAGCTAGTTCATCACCTGTTTCTGCCGTTATATCCTGCTCCTGCGATTCCAGGATAGCTGGCCGTGGACGGACTACCGTTCCCAATTTTTCGAACTTAACCTCATCGATCCAGAAAGTATAACCTGAATTGTCTTCCGGTCCTTCTGAATAGTAAAGCATTCCCCTTTCAGCGCTTAGCTTTGAGGGATCAGGTATCGGAATGATGACTTTTTGCCAGTTTGTATTCATTTTCACATTCCTGAGGCTGGCTGTATACTTCAATTCTGCAAGGTCATTTCCAAAACCAACAAGGTCAAGGGTAGATGCTTTTGATGCCTTTGCCCAGAATGTCAGTGCATCATATGCCCTCAGATCACGACCGATCTCGGTATAGAAAACGCCGCCTGCATAAGCACCTGCGGGATCTTCAAAATCAGGTACCTCGAATCTCATTGACGCACTTCCTTCATATCTTACTTCGATGTCGACATCAAAAGCAGTTACCTTAGAACCCCCAAATGCAGCATAAAATAATCCTGCACTGAAATCGTCGATAAAGACTTCCGGATTTTCCGGATAAGTTGCCAGCTCCAGGCCATCAAAATCTCTTGTGCAGCCTGCAAAGAGCACAAGAATTAATGAAAAAGCCAGCGCCCTGACTGAGTTGATATTTTTCCTGTTTTTCATCTTTGTCTCTGTTAATTTGGTTGGTTGCCAATGTTAAAATGCAGGTAAGTTCTTATTTCCCATTCAGTTCCGTTTGGGAATCCGGGAGCCGTAGGGTCACAAACCCATTCACCGCTTGCATCAAGGGTCATTGCCGGGCAGTATCTTGGGGAATACTCATCCAGGCTTCGCCAGGTGAAGCGGATTCCGAATCTTGTATCGGGAAGGTCAAACCATTGAGGTTTACCGGCGGCCAGGGAAAGATCTGCTGAAAGCTGCAGCGGATAAGTAAGGTTGAAATCCCGGTGGTAATCATAAGGCCCCCAGTCATTTATTTTAAGCATTGAAATCAGCTTGGCGCTTTTATATACCATACGGAGATCACCGCCTATGCGACGGATAAGTCTTTCATCGCTTCCGTTAGCTTCAGCATCACCACCATAGATATTGGCAATGAGCCCGAACTCCGGGGTAAGTTTTGAAACGATCCTTGCATGTGCTTCCCAAAGGTCGCGTGCCTCAGGTGCGCCAGGGAAGGCGAAAATGGTACGCCCATTGGCAAGTATTCCGATCGCTGCATCCTGGGTGGTGGGATGATGCCTGTATACGATCCCTGTACTGATGGCCAATGGAGCATCTTCAGCAATATCGCTGTCCCATGCATACATCCAGGTGCCTGGCGTCGGGTCGAAAGTAAGTAAAAACTCCCCTGCTACTGTCTCCCTGTTCTGTCTCACAGCAAATGGATCATCCAGAATGTTCCTGGACCTTCCCGGTGCGGGAACATCTGCGGGCATAGGACCAACAATCGGTTTTTGCCAGAGAAAATTTGGCCCGAGCTGGAAGAATCCTGTTGTAAATGTAAATCCCGAAAGAAAATTGTACTGGTTGCCACTTCCGCTATCCTTGAGTCTCCAGCCTGTATAGGTTTTTGTGTAATCAGCACCTCCACCGGCAACCAATCCCATGGCTGCTCCCTGGGCATACCACCTGATGGGTCCTGCAGAGAAAGTGACCTTTGCTTTACCTCCCCAGGTATCAGAAAGCCTGATCTGATCTACATAAATGGTATAGTTACCTTCCTCTCCTTCGGCAATCTGGAAGCTTTCCCCGATCCTTGGCTGCAGCGTTGTCCTACGTGTAGGAGGAGAAGGAATGGCAAAGGAACTCACTGCAGGGGCCTGCTCATCGATATCTTCATGATAGATTCCTGTTACATTAAATGTTCCTATCTGCTTCCTGTACTTTACCAGGACAGCCGGGTTGGCTCCCCACCACAACTCCGGTCCAAAAGCAACCTTTAGCCCTTCCAGCGATTTCTTTGCATCGATCTCAATACCAAAGGGTGCCTGACCGTTATAAATATCGATGTTGGGACCATAATTAGCCTCGGGATAGAGACCGAAAAAATCTCCTTCGTAACCCCAGTGATAATGACCCGTACGGTAAAAACTCCTGAGATCGAACCACCTGTGATTCCATGAGAAATTCGCTCTGTAGATCTCTACCCGGTTTAATGAATTGAGTTTCAGGTTTCCCTGGTCTGTATTCAGCTCACGTGTTCTGCCCCGGTTTTCATAAAAGATCTCGTCAATCGGATTTTCAGCAACATTCCCAAGTGCATTTACAGAAACATGAGCCCTGACACTTTCGCTGGGTTTTGCTTCCACGTCCATAAAGAAGGACTGCATATGATCAAATCCCAGTTCATCAGGATATTCCAGTGCACCGGAAACCGCTTGGTCAGGAGTTGCGATAAGGCTACCCCCGGTATTAAAGGTTGATATTTCAGCCCTCATACCGCTGATGCGTACTTTCCTGACCTCTTCCCCTATCAAAGCGGCTTTGTCGCCCCTTGCCTTGACAACAGCTTCCATTATCTGGATACCCTTAAAATGCTCATCAATACTTTCGAGGGTAACCCCGACTGCATAAGGGTTAACCAGGTAAACTTCCTGCAATGCGTAATATGCTGCCCTCGGATAGAGCTGGTAAAGCCCCCGCTGATTCGTAGGACCTTTGGCACAAATCCCGAACCATTCTTCATTCATGTTATTTTCACCTTCAGTATAATCGTTCAAATAACCACCGTTTGACCAGGAAGCATTATTGTCATGAATGCTCAGGTTTGAAGTCTGACCAAATTTCCACCAGCCATCACTGAACTGGAAGGTAAATCCACCGATTGAATTTCCCACCTTGCCAAGGCCTGCCGCATTCTCGTATATCTCTTTCCAGTTATTTACAAGGTAATAAGCCTGTGAAAATTGATCTTCCTCGTTTTCTATTACATTGAAAGCGTCAGATCCAAATTCAGTGAACATTACAGGCTTGTTATAGACCTCCTTGATCTTCTGGAATGCATCTCCAAAAGACACGCCCCTGTACATGTTTACTCCATATATATCAACATCCGTGCATTCCCTGGCAATAATATCGAGGAAAAGAACATCCCCATTGCACATGGCCACCGGATGCATCTTATCCTTACCCTTCATCAAAACAGCGGCTTCATTAAATAGTTTGTACATGTGTCCCGCACGCTCTGTAGATTTTCTATCCTCCATTGGAATGTCTTCTGTTTCTGCTCCGTCCCAGAAAAGTCCATAGTTATTTTCATTCCCCAATAAATACAAAAGAAGCCCGGGCGTCTCCTTGTATTCTTCCACCATCGTGTTAACTTCTGATAAGAGCGTTTCACGTGTACGGGGATCACTATATTCCGTATTTGGTATCCAGGTGCTTTCCAAAGTGAGCCCGTAGCGACCAAAGGAATGATTCAGCATGGTGTAAATGCCGTATTTTTCGTATATATAGGTAATCCATCTTGGCTGTACCCCCGTATATTGTCGAATTACGTTTACACCCAAGCTCTGCAGCAATGACATTTCAGCATCCAGTGCAGCTTTAATAATATCATCTGGCTGCTTCCAAAGACTGTAGGAATAATTTGTGCCAATGGGGAAATAATCCCAGTTAACACCATTGATAATAAAATCCTCACCGTTGACGACCAACTTCATCCCATCATTATCCTCAACAACAGTTACCTTATCTACCTGGGCTGATAGAATTGTTGTTAAAAACAGAAGCATTAATCTTAGCAAATTATGTTTCATTTTGAATTTGTTTTTGTTGAGAAGTTCTAAAAAGTTCAGGAATAATAAAAATCTTTAACGAGTTTATGGGTATATGATCAGAAAT
>CAYSAH010000187.1:0-7539 GCA_964428945.1 uncultured Bacteroidaceae bacterium
TGGCCCTGCGTGTTTAAGGTCATCAAAGTCCGGTGCCTCCACAGGATTGTAGTGATACCAAGCTTGAGGTACCTTTCGGCCCTAATAATGCATCAAGGATAAGGCAGAAACTGCGGTTTCTCACCCCAAAAGGCACAACCCCGATCGCTTCATCACTTGAGCTTGCTGCAGATGATTTTCCCTCATGCGCAAAATGCAGGAATATAATTATCCTGCTCACCGATGGTGTTGAAGCCTGCGATGGAGATCCCTGCAAAGTTTCAGAAGATCTTCAGAAAAAGGGTATTACCCTAAGACCTTTTGTGATCGGGATTGGTAATGATCCGGGATTCAAGGAAACTTTTGGCTGCCTGGGACATTACTTTGATGCGCCAAGTAAGCAACAATTCCGTGAAGCTATGAGGATTGTAATTACCCAGGCGTTGAATACAACAAGTGCTCAGATCAACCTTATCGACACTGAAGGAATGCCAACAGAAACTGATGTTGCTGTATTATTCTACGACCAATTTTCAGGTAAGGTCAGGTACAATATGATCCATACTTTGAACAGCAAGGGACTTCCTGATACACTTTCCCTTGATCAGCTGAGTACTTACAATGTTGTTGCACAAACGATACCTCCCGCCTCTACAGATTCGGTAAGGCTGGTAGCAGGAAAGCACAATCATATAGGAATTGATGCTCCACAGGGTTACCTGCTGGTAAGAAGCATGGGTGGTAAAATTTACCAGAACGAAAAGATTCTTGTTAAGCGGGCGAATGACCATAAGACGATCAATGTTCAATTCATGGGCACCAGTGAAAAATATCTTGTTGGCAAATACGATCTGGAAATACCGGTCTTCCCTCTTATATATCTCCGGAATATCGAGATCAGGCAAAGTTACACCACTACAGTAGAGATTCCTGAACCAGGCATGCTGCACATTGCAACAAGAAAGCCTGGTATTGGCTCTCTATTCAGACTAACGCCCGAAGGCGACCAGGAGTGGGTTCTGAATATCCGGCAAGGAGTTACTCAGCAGGATTACTTCATGCAGCCCGGCTCTTACAGGATCGTTTACCGGCAATCTGACCTTAAATCAACAGTTTTCAGCCAGATCCGTGATTTTGAGATAAGACCCGGACTTTCTGAACAGGTAGAATTCAAATAGCGTTTAAACCTTTTTCATTTTTAATATTCTAACAGGAAAGAAATATTCAGATGGCTGATAATTCTGACCAGGAGATAATACAACTTTTTAAGGACCCTGTTAAGCGTGAAGCCGCGTTTAACCTATTGGTAAAAAAATACCAGGTACGACTGTACTGGCATTGCAGGAGAATGGTTATAAGTCATGAAGATGCCGATGATGCCCTGCAGAACACATTTATAAAAGTCTGGAAAAACCTTGATAATTTCAGGTCACAGTCAACACTTTTCACCTGGCTTTTCAGAATTGCGACCAACGAATCCCTTACTCTTATCTAAAAAGAGACAGCTTAATGGAAGTTCAGGTGAGCTTGAATATGAATCGATCTTATCTGATAATCTGATTTCAGACAGTTATTTCGATGGTGATGAAGCCACTGTAAAGCTTCAAAAAGCCATCCTCACGCTACCGGAAAAGCAACGGGTAGTATTCAATTTAAAATATTATGATGAACTTAAATATGACGAGATGTCCGAAGTTCTTGAAACTTCAGTTGGAGCGCTTAAAGCATCATATCACCATGCAGTAAAAAAAATTGAAAAGTATATCAATAGTGAATAAACCTTTTGGTTTTTTTAAAGTCTAACAAACAGGAAGTTGAATGATGAAAACAATCAAAAATTCAGTAAATACAATCCCGGTGGATCCGGATAATCCGTTCAGGGTTCCTGAAGGGTATTTCGATAGCCTGGGAGACAAAATACTTGCCAGGATAAAGTCTGATGATGAAAAACAGGAAGGTAACAAGCGTAAAATCTACCTGATGCCCTATATTGCTTTGGCAGCCTCTATTTCGGGTCTGGCCCTTATCATATACATCGTATTGCAATCTATAATCGGAAGCAGCACGGAAGGATTCGGATATTACGATTTTGAAATACTTGAAGAAACAGGGATCATTCTCGATGAAACTCTTGTTGCAGAAACTTATTACCTTGAGCAGGAAAATGCCTATAATGAATGGGAAGAAGATGCAATGGTATATCTTGCAAGTAACGAAGTTGATCTTCTAAGTCTTTTAGATACAAATTAAATATGCCTACCATGAAACATCAATTTAAAAACATCCAGGTATTGGTTTTTGTCATAATGATCACTGGAACAGGTATTTCTTTAAAAGCCCAGGCAGAAGACCAAATGGCACGGTTTCGGGAGGAAAAAATTGCTTTTTTCAATGAGAAACTGGCCCTAACTGATTCTGAAGCAGAAAAATTCTGGCCTGTTCATGAAGATTTTCATAACCGGAATATGAAGATCAACGAAGATGAGAAGGCCCTTTTGAATTATTTCAATTTCAATTCAGAAGCAATGTCAGATAAGGAGGTTGATGAAACCATTACAAAATTCATGGATCTTCAGAAAAAGAGGCAGGATCTGGCCATACAGTACCACAATACTTTTGTTGAGATCATCGGGAAGAAGAAAACGATGAAAATGTATTCTCTCGATAGGGAATTCAGAATGCATGTGCTCAAAAAATTCCGTGCCGGAGGCGAAGGTGGCGGTGACGGAAGAGGTCATGGCCCCGGTCCTGGCCCAATGGCAGGCCCGAAAAAAGGCCAATAGTTCAGCAGGTTCTATAGCAAATCCGAATTAAAATTGTCTGCAAGTTCAATTTCCTTTAGAAAGGAAACTGATTCATTTATGTCTTCGTACATAACTTTGTCATCATCGATAAATGATACTCTTTTCCTATACTCAGCAAGGATTGACTCAAGGTAGGGTGAGGATTTTGCCGGCCTTCTGAAATCAAGAGCCTGAGCTGCATTGTATAATTCAATTGCCAGTATTCGTTCCAGGTTTTCCATTACCTTAAATGCCTTTACAGCGCCATTCGCCCCCATGCTTACATGATCCTCCTGTCCCTGTGATGATTCTATTGAATCAACCGAAGATGGTGTTGACAGCTGCTTATTATGACTCACCATTGAGGCTGCAGTGTATTGAGGGATCATAAACCCTGAATTCAATCCTGGGTTAGCCACAAGGAAATGTGGCAGTCCCCTGGAACCGGAAAGCAACTGGTACGTTCTTCTTTCCGAAATATTTCCAAGTTCGGCGAGAGCAATTGCGAGGTTATCAAAGGCCAGCGCCAATGGTTGCCCGTGAAAGTTCCCTGCCGAAATGATCAGATCCTCATCTGGGAATATGGTTGGATTGTCGGTTACTGAATTGATTTCATTCTGAAAAACATAAGCTACATAATCGATCGAATCCTTTGAGGCTCCGTGCACCTGGGGTATGCATCTGAAGGAATAGGGATCCTGGATATGGGTCTTTGGCCTGTTAATCAGTTCACTTCCTTCAAGCAGCCACCTTATCCTTGCTGCAGTTTTGATCTGTCCCTGGTGTGGCCGGATCTTTTGGATCAATTCGTGAAACGGTTCAATTCTGCCGTCAAATGCATCCAGTGATATGGCCCCGATAATGTCAGCCAGTTTTGACATTTTGAATACACGCAAGCAGAGGTAGACTCCATATGCACTCATAAATTGTGTGCCGTTCAACAATGCCAGTCCTTCCTTTGACTGAAGCTCGATTACATCCCATCCAAATTTTTGAAGCATCATTTTGGAAGGAACAATCTTACCATCCAATATAACTTCTCCCATACCTATAAGCGGGAGGCTCATATGAGCAAGGGGAGCAAGATCTCCTGAGGCACCTAATGAACCGTACTGGTAAATGACAGGAATGATATCATTGTTATAAAAATCGATCAGCCGCTGCACTGTTGAAAGCTGTACTCCTGAATTTCCGTAAGACAAAGATTGTATTTTAAGAAACAGCATCAGCTTTGTGATCTCAGGAGGAATTATCTCTCCTATTCCACAGGCATGCGACATTACAAGATTTTTTTGAAGCAAGCCAAGATCTGTATCAGAAATTACCTTATTACATAGCGAGCCAAAACCGGTATTGATCCCATAAAGGCTGTCGGTTCTGTGCAGCATTTTTTTATCGAGGTACTCCCTGCATTTAAGAATATTTTGCTGGCTTTCGGAAGAAAGTTCCAGTGAAGCCTTATCCCTGAGAAATTTACTTATAATCTCCCAATTGATCACATTGCTGCTTATCTTATGTACAACACCCATACCTTAGCATTTATTTATTGATGAATTACGGAAAAAAGGATGAATTGAGAAATGTTATTTGACAGTTATGAGCTTACTTGAGACAATAATTCATCAAAGCCCAGTAAATGCTGCTCTCCGGAGTGCATATTCTTCAATGTGAACTTCCCCGCTTTCATTTCATTTTCCCCGACCAGGGCGACATAGGGTATACCTGACTGGTCGGCATAAGCCATCTGCTTTTTCATTTTTGCCTGGTCCGGATATAGCTCCGCTTTAATTCCGTTATCGCGGAGTTTGCGAAGAACAGGTATAATATACATTACCTCATCCTCCCCAAAATTCACAAACATCAACTGTGAATGCTCCTCAGTGGAAGCAGGAAAACGATCGAGTTGCAGCAAAACATCATATATCCTGTCGGCTCCAAAGCTGATCCCCACCCCGGAAATGTCATCCAAACCGAAAATACCGGTAAGGTCATCGTACCTGCCTCCACCACAGATACTTCCTATCTGTACCTCATTTGATTTTACTTCGAATATTGCCCCGGTATAATAATTTAGTCCACGGGCAAGGGTAATATCCATTTCGACTCCAGACTTCACTGGATCTGCAGCAATATAATTAAACAATTGCCGCAATTCATCAATACCTTCCAGACCAACTGAAGATTCCGCAAGATAACGTGTCAGGAATTCCAGTTTTTCTTCAGTATCGCCTTTCATCTGAAATACCGGATCAAGCAGCTGAAGTGATTCCGTCGAAATTCCCCTGGATAGCAGCTCCTCAGTCACCTTTTCAACTCCGATTTTATCCAGTTTATCGATGGCGACAGTTATATCTACGATCTTTTCTCTCTCTCCAATAACTTCAGAAATACCACTAAGAATTTTCCTGTTATTGATCTTTATAGTCACGTCAAGTGCCAGAATGCTGAATACTTCATCAATTATTCTTACAAGTTCAAACTCATTCAGCAATGAGTTGCTTCCGATCATATCCACGTCACACTGAAAGAATTCACGGTACCTGCCCTTTTGCGGATTATCAGCTCTCCATACTGGTTGAATCTGGTAACGCTTGAATGGAAAAATTATATCGTTCCGGTGCTGAACCACATAACGTGCAAAAGGAACTGTAAGATCATACCGTAAACCACGCTTGGCAATATAAGAGGCCAGCTTTCCTGAAGAATTCTCAATGTCGGATTTATCAAAACCATCCAGGAAATCACCTGAATTCAATATTTTAAAAAGCAGTTTGTCTCCTTCCTCACCATACTTTCCCATAAGGGTTGAAAGATTCTCCATAGCGGGAGTTTCTATCTGTTGAAAGCCATACTTTCTGAATACCGTTCTTACAGATTCAAAAATAAAATTGCGGCGAGACATTTCTACAGGTGAAAAATCACGGGTTCCCTTTGGAATTGAAGGCTTTTGAGCTGCCATTGGCATAGACAATTATTATCGAAAAGTTAAATTGTGCAAAAGTAAAATTTTGAATTTATTCTCGCGCCTTTGAAATCTTTTTTAGGTCAGATTCAAGGAATGCATCAGGATTCTTCGGATTAACGTTATGGTAATCGAAATAATAAAACTTTGAATCGCCTGCACCGATAAGGATCTTGTAAACCCTTGCATTCAGTTTCTTACCTTCCGGGCCAACCTTATGAAGAAAGACCACATTCTCATCCTTATTCATAATTGCTTCCTTGATCTCCTCCCTCGTTACAATTTTTACATCATAAGGATAAATAGCCTTGATACGGGCTTCCGTACTAATTGTCTTTTCAAGTTCGTCCTCTACGAGGTAAAGTGTTTTATCATGCAGGTCGGCCATATTATCATTATATACATTATAAATATTTTGCGAGATCAGGTCCGGATCTTCAGTAATCATTTTTATATGGTTCTGCATAAAATTAACAAGAGTGCCCAGCTTAAAGGAATAGTTACCCTCATCAACACTCATGTATCCCAGTGGAATATTTGCAATATCCTTCATTTCATCCATTGAGGGATATTCTCCACCCAATGAAAGGCAAAGAAAAATATAACGTGTTTGCGATTTATCCTTTTCGAAGGAAACGATAGCTGTGTAGAGAAAAGATGCAAGTGCATCATGCGTTTTCTCTTCAAAATCATCCATCTTAAGAAACTCATAATTTGTAAGATTCCAATAGTTTTTTACTGCATCCCTGATTTCAAAATTATAATCCGACATGGGATTATCCTCCAACACAACGTATGTTTTGGTTGCATAAAATACCTTCAGGTCGTCTTCAGAAGGTAGATATTCCCTTTGTGCAATGATATTTAAAAGGGGAAATACAAGCAGCAATAGTATGGCAAGTTTTTTCATAAATGAACTATTTAATTTTAACAATTTAATTTTCAGGAAAATAGAGGGGATTTCTTTCGTTATATTTCCGAATATATACAAATTTATATTGTTTTTTCTTCTTTCTGCCCAATGCCATATACTCATCATATAGTTCAGGATCCTTCATAAGCAGTATTTCAACTGATGGCACGTCAAATTCAAGTAGTTTCCCCGTTTCAAAATCAATAAGGTATTGCCTAACCTCTGTAGAGGAATAGGAAGAACTGGGCGACCTGTAGTATCGATTGTAATAATAACTTGAGTTATAGTAGGGATCATAATAACCAGGATTATATGTGGTTAATGTTGCAACGAAGTGACAAATGCTGCCCACAAAGCTTATCCTGTGAAATTTTGATCCAAGGTTTATATAAAGCACACCATTCCTACCATATCCCCAGATATTGGATGTATTTATTTCCTGTTTCACCCCAAAATCATCATAGTAAACAATACTTTTGCTTTCTGTCACTATTTCGAAGAAGTCCCTTGAAAAAAGATCAGCATCGGTTACAAGTCTTGTTTTCGGAACCGGACTATTTAATTTAACGGTCATAAAATTGGGGTATATGCCTTCCCTGAATTCAAATTCCGGAGTATATTTTACTATGCCATCATTGCTTTCCTGCCCGGAGATAATGGTCAGGGGAAACATGATCAGCATGAAAGAGCAAAATATACAAAACTTCAGTTTTACCATAATTCAGTAAATGTATCAAACTCCTAATTTAAATTAAACGCAAATAGATTAAAAATGATCTTTACAATCTGATTTTTTATATCCTGTTTGTTTCTATAGTTAAAATAGTCTAATATGTTTTATATTTGATTGAAGAAAAGCCTTTCAACCAAATGGAAATTTTAAAAAAAATAATATACTTTGG
>CAYSAH010000188.1:0-5417 GCA_964428945.1 uncultured Bacteroidaceae bacterium
TGTACATTATTGCTATCATCTTCTCGGTTTTTATGGCCCTGATCCTGAAATCCACCCTTTTCAGAAAAAGTGAGGCTCCTTTTGTGATGGAGCTGCCACCTTATCGGATGCCGGGCCTCAGAATGGTTCTCAAGCATATGTGGTTGAAAGGGGTGCTTTACCTAAAAAAAATGGGGGGAGTAATTCTATTAGCCTCAGTGATCATTTGGGCCCTGGGCTATTTCCCCAGGCAAGTCGAATTTATAAAGGATTATGATAAGCTGATCTCTATGGAGCAGGCAAAGCTCCTTGCAGCTTCTCCTGCGGGCATTGATGAATCTGAGAAATCATCAAACCTCAGGGTGGACATTGAAACGGAGATCGCCAGGCTTGAAATTGAAAAAATGAATGAGCAACAGGCCGGATCATATATCGGGATGCTCGGTAAAGCGATAGAACCTGTTATAAGGCCCCTTGGTTTTGATTGGAAAATGGGAGTTAGCCTGCTGGCGGGATTTGCTGCAAAGGAAGTAGTGGTGAGTACGATGGGAGTGCTCTACCAGGTCAGCGACAGCGAAGAAAATACGGTATCCCTGCAGAATAAGATAAGGGACCAGGTGTATACTGAAGGGAAACTGAAGGGACAGAAAGTTTACAGTCCGCTTGCAGGCTTCAGTTTCCTGATCTTTGTGTTGCTTTACCTTCCGTGTATATCTGTGATAGCAACGATTGGACGTGAATCAGGCAGTTGGAAATGGTCGGCACTTGTGGTTTTTTATACCACTTTCCTTGCATGGTTTACAAGTTTTTGCGTTTATCAAATAGGTTCTCTAATTTAGCAAACCTTAAAATACCGGTTTGCGAATAAACTTGAAGAAAATGTTGAAGAAAATATTAAAAAAACTATCCTTTTTAATTGGAATGCCATTTACCGGTATCCTGCTTATGCTTATGATAATTTCCATGGCGCTGGCAACCTTTATTGAAAGTATTCATGGAACCAATGCTGCCTGGGCAGTGGTCTATGATTCCTGGTGGTTTGAGGCTGTTTTTGTCCTTATCCTTGTAAATCTGATTGGCAATGTAATAACATCAAAGCTATACAGGAGATCTAAAATTACTGTATTTGTGTTTCATATCGCTTTTGTACTCATCATTGTCGGAGCAGGTATAACCCGTTTTATAAGCAGTGAAGGAATTATGCATATAAGGGAAGGCGATACTTCCTCATCCATTGTAAGTGACGTTACCTATATAGATATTGATATCACGGACGGTACAAATACGCTGTCTGCATCTGAACCGGTCCGATTATCGGTACTGACGCCTAAAAAGTTCAGGTGGTCGGGTTCTCTTAATGGAAATAAAGTGAAGATCAGGTCGTTAGAATATCTGAATAATGCTGCAGCCCAATATGTTGCAACTCCAGGGGGTAAGCCCTTCCTCCAGATGGTTATGGTCGCCGGGCGGCAATTCACCATTAGCCTTGAAGATGGGGATTTTGAAGCATACCCTGGACTTAGCCTGAGTTTAAATAACCCGGCAAGCCAGTCGGATCTTAAAATATTCTCTGATAATAACACCTTGTCTGCTGTTTCAAGATATCCACTTACAATATCCTCTATGGGTTCCGGGGATGCTGTTTTATATGAGGCAGGCGAAAATATTCCGCTTGAACAAGGAAGGCTTATCTCTGTAAACGGCGTAAAAATTGCAATACAGAGATATATGCCCTCTGCCAGGTTACAATATGTGAATTCGGGCAATTCAGGTCAGGGCAGTGGTTATGATGTTGCAAGGCTGGAGATCAACCTGAACGGTATGAAGTCTGAACTGTTTGTTCCCGGACTGGCAACTGTTATTGGAGAGCCTAATTCCGTTCAAATGGGACCGGTGAGCATTGAATGCAGGTACGGTTCAAAAGAGAACATACTCCCTTTTGCATTGAAACTTGAAGATTTCAGGATTGACAGGTACCCGGGGTCAAACAGTCCCTCATCTTTTGAGAGTGATGTTGTTCTTATAGATCCTGAAAAGGGACTCAGCGAAGCTCACAATATATATATGAATAATGTGCTTAAGCACCGTGGTTATCGCTTTTACCAGTCATCCTACGACCAGGATGAACTGGGCACTATACTTTCGGTAAATAAGGACCTGGCAGGAACCTTTATAACCTACGCAGGATATTTTTTCCTTGCGCTGGGAATG
This sequence comes from uncultured Bacteroidaceae bacterium, assembly GCA_964428945.1. Taxonomy (GTDB): domain Bacteria; phylum Bacteroidota; class Bacteroidia; order Bacteroidales; genus M55B112. Next base: position 2,191 of record CAYSAH010000188.1, read on the forward strand.
CTTCTTTCATTAATTGCAAGGGGTACACGTTTTGCTGCTATCGCCAGGTCCACCAGTGCAAAAGGTGCTAAAGTTGCAGGATTGCTGCTGATCATGGTTATGTTCGGAACGGTCCTTAATGCACAGTATTATCCTACACCTTCAAAAGAAGATGCTGCCGAATTCGGGAAGATTTGGGTACAGGGAAAAGAGGGGCGTTTTAAACCTATGAATACCCTTTCAAGCGAAGTAATGAGAAAGGTCGTGAAGGGATCAGATTACGACGGGCATAATGCGGACCAGGTAATGCTGGGAATCATTGCTTATCCTGATGAATGGAACACCGCACCTATCTTTAAGGTCGATAATCCCGAGATCCATAAGTTATTGGGCTATAAAGGTGAGATGGTGTGTTTCAATGATTTTATCAGCATGGAAGGGTATATCCTTTCTGACCTTGTCAACCAGGCCTACAACAAGAGAGTGCAGGACCGGAATGATCTTGATAAGGAAGTGATGAAACTTGATGATAAGATCAATGTTTATTATATGGTTCAGACCGGGTCGCTGTTAAAAATATTTCCTGACCCTGCAGCTGCTGATGGCAGCTGGCATGCGGTTTCGGATCTTATCAGGAGTGATGGAACCAGTAGCGATACACTCGGACAGGTTTTCATGCTTTATACCCAGGCTCTGCGGTCGGGAGATTCCAGGATGGCGAAAGAGATTATTGGTTTTATCGGAAACTACCAGGAGAACTACAGTCCGCATCAGCTTCATGAGGGCAGGAAGAAAGCCGAGATTTTTTATAACAGGATCAATTTCTTCAATCGGCTGATCAAGTTTTATGCCCTCTTTGGGATCACTTTGCTTGTGTTACAGTTTCTCAGGATCTTTAAATCAAGGAAATGGGTTGAGACGGCATTTAACATTTTGCTTGTTGTCCTCGCAGTTTCAGTAGCCCTTCATACCGCTTTTCTTGGTCTGCGTTGGTATATCAGCGGTCATGCCCCCCTTACCAATGGGTATGAGTCAAGGATATTCGCTTCCTGGATCACTTTGCTTACTGGATTGATCTTCGCGAGAAAAACTGGTTTTGCACCTTCCCTTACTACGATCCTGGCTACTCTAATGCTTCTCGTAGCCCACATGAGCTATATGAATCCGGATATCTCTAACCTGGTGCCTGTACTAAAATCACCCTGGCTTACCATTCATGTTTCAGTTATTTTATCGGGCGATGGATTTACCGGGTTAAGCATGCTGCTGGGACTGATCAACCTCATCCTTTATGCCGTACTGAACAATAAGAACAAGGAGCGTATAGCAAACGTAATTTACCAGGTTACAAAGGTGAACCAGCTGTCTGTGATCATCGGGATTTATTTCCTTACAGTCGGTACTTTCCTTGGCGGGGTTTGGGCAAATGAATCATGGGGAAGGTATTGGGGATGGGACCCAAAGGAAACCTGGGCCCTGATCTCTGTTCTCGTTTATTCATTTATCTCACATATGCACCTGTTCCCCGGAATGAAGAGCAAGTATGCTTTCAACCTGGCAACAGTAATTGGTTATTCTTCAATTCTGATGACTTATTTTGGAGTCAACTATTTCCTTGGCGGTATTCATTCATATGCAGGAGGAGCAGCATTTGTAATTCCGAAATGGGTGTACATTACTATAATTCTTTTAATCACTCTTTCGATATTAGCTTACAGAAAACGAAAAATCTTACAAGAAAATCCGGAGTAAAAATGAATGAACTCACCCTTGCAACGCCGGCTCTCCTTTTTTCAGCGATTTCTCTGATCATGCTGGCCTATACCAATCGTTTCCTTGCATATGCATCGCTGGTAAGGAGCCTGCATGCAAGGTATATGGAAAATAAGGACCAGATCCTGCTCTGGCAGATAAGGAATTTAAGACAAAGACTATCCCTGACGAGGGGAATGCAGGTTCTTGGTATTTCAAGTTTACTTCTTTGCGTGGCAACCATGTTTTTCATTTATGTTGGAACAAGCACACTTGCAGAGATAATTTTTGGTGTGGCCCTGGTCCTCCTTATAGGTTCGCTGGCACTGCTTATCTGGGAGATACAGATCTCCACGAAAGCCCTTGACCTTCATCTGGGGGATATGGAGGAATGAAAGAAAGGTGTTGAATATCGAATATTGAATATTGAATATTGAATATCGAACAAGGAATAGGGAATAATTCGAGGGTGCGTTGAAATGCACCGGCCTGGATTTCTGTTACAATTGCGCTTGGCGATATCGGGTTAAGGAAATTCGATTTTTAGAATGGTACGTCGTTCAGGCTGGTGCGTGATTTCTTTCCAAAATCGATCACACAGTTGTATTTGTAGGTTTTATGTTCACGTATGGCAACCCCGACCGAATTGAATTCGGGTTTCAGAATATTCACCCTGTGGCCTACGCCTTTTACTCCGTCATCTATGAGTAAGGTGATTACAATGTCAATCGCAGCAGAATAGCCATAGGAACAGTTTTCCCCAACATTATTGTATGGATTTCCCATATATGGTTCAAAGCGGGCTTTAAAGTTCTTATGCCCCACATGGCCGGTTTTTCCCGACTCAGTTGCATGCCCCTGTGCTATGGAGGTCAGGTCATTTTCAGGAATAAGTGGAGACAGTCCGTTTACTTCTTTCAGGTCGCGGTACAATGATTTAAGATAGGCGTTATCCTCCACACCATTGGATCTGACATACTCAGTGAGGACCGTCTCAGCAAAGAGCTTTCCATCCATGCGGGCCAGGTTCATGAACAGCACCACCTTCTTTTCGTCTTCAGAATAATACTCGAATCCGTCTGCAGTATTTGCCTTCCGGATGGTTTCATTGTTCCACTTTTCCCAAATACTATTTTGACCAAAAACCGATCCGGAGATCAATAATAGAAATACAAGCAACTTAGTTCGCATTCTCTTTTTTCTATATAACGATGATTGAGCCGGAAGTGTTTTCAAGGGATCAATACAATTTACCTGGATCGATCTCTCCAGGCTTTCTGATCATATAAATATCGTAGTCGGGAAATGCCCTGAATCCAAGTTTTTCATACAATCTTCTTGCCGGAAGATTATCATGGTGAACTTCGAGTTTCACCTGGGAGTTTTTCTCCATGATAAATTTTAAAGATTCAAGAGCAAGTTTCATTCCCAGTCCCAGTCCCTGGTATTCCTTCATAATTCCGAAATGGTGAAGAAAGATCCTTCTTCCGTCAAAG
>CAYSAH010000188.1:5427-7526 GCA_964428945.1 uncultured Bacteroidaceae bacterium
ACCAACGAGCTGATCGACCGCTTCCGGATCCGGGCTCTTCCATGATCAATAATTTTGCACCAAGTTCAAGTGTCCTTTGAATAACTTCGGCAGTGTCTCCCCGTTCTTTTCCCCCCATATTCAGTTCTTCCCATAGCTCTGAAAGTTGTGGGAAATCTTCTGGCTGATAATCCCTGATAAACATATACTTTAAGCTTTTTCCACATACACCTGTCCGGTTTCGTACCGAAGTACCTTTATTTTTTCTCCCTTGCTGATGAAACCGTATTCAGCTTTCGCATCATAGATCTTGTCATTGATCGTTACCTTCCCTGAAGGGCGCAAAACTGTTTGTGCAATGCCTGTCAATCCTACCAGGTTTTTCTGGGCAGATTCAACCCCAAGGTAGCCATCGGAGATCTTCTGATCAGTTGTAAGGGCGAGTTTGGCGAACGAACTTGTGCTTAAAAGTCGACTGGCCATCCAGATTGAAAGTATCAATCCTAGCAGCGATGAAAGCACCACTGTCCCGAAAGATCGCAATAGCAGGCGCATCCCTTCCCCGCTAAACTCAAAATCCTTCAATATTTCATTATCAATCAGGCTCAGGGTTAAACCGGTTATCATTGCGATGATACCGGCTATTCCTGCAACACCAAAACCCGGAATTGCAAATATTTCAACAAGTATCAATATAACTCCAACTCCAAAAAGGATAAGTTCCCAATACTCGGCCATACCTTCCAGGTACAAGGGAGCGAAATAGAGCAGTGCTGCAATGATCGATGCAGCCAGCGGGAATCCGATCCCGGGTGACTGAAGTTCAAAATATATGCCCCCTATTATAATCATGATCAGGATGCCGGTCACAAAAGGATTAATCAGGAGTCCAATGATCTTATCCATCGGCGAAGGTGAATATTGTTTGAGGGTATACTCTTTAATTCCCGCTCTTTCAAAAATCTCTTTTCTGCTATCAACAATTCCTTCACAGTAGCCATTCTCTACTGCCTCTGTTGCGGTGAAAGTGAGAACCTGTCCCGTATCGCTTATATTTTCGACGTAGATCTTCGGATCGACCATGGCTTCAGCGATTGCAGGATTTCTTCGCCAAACCAGGGTGGTATCTCCACCTGCTACAAGAGTGTCCTTCCCCTGGGCTTCCGCAGTTGCACGCATTGTCGCCCTCATGTATGACTGGAATTTATCAGGTACCTGCTCCCCAGTCTGATTTACAACTGTCGCGGCACCTATCTTTGCGCTGGGCTTCATATATATACTGTCACAGGCAATGGAGATCAATGCCCCTGCAGAAGCAGCATTGTCATTTATATATACATACACAGGAATTTTTGAATTCAGGATATGGGTACGAATGGAGTCTGCTGCACTGACTTCACCTCCGTAAGTGTTCATCTCGATAAGGACAATATCGGCACCGGCCTCCTTCGCCTCCTCAAAGGCAAGTTTTGTTGTTCGCCATATTGGCGCTGCGATCATCTCCTTGATCTCGAAAGTATAAATCACGGTTTTCTGATCCTCTGCAGCTGGAATTGACAATGTATCCTGCAACAATCCTTCAATATCTGCCTGGGCCTGCACTCCGGCCATTGCAAATGTGATAATTAAAAGTAAAATGATCTTTTTCATACGTAAATTTTCTGTTGGAATAAAAATACAAATAATAATTGATGACAGGGACGAGTGAGATAAGATGTTTATTTTTGGTCTGTTTGCAAAGTCAGAAACGAAATCTGAACTAACCCAGACTGCACAAATTTTCTCATGCACAATGGATTTAAAGGCTTTATATACAATGGTTTCAATTAGCCTGTGGTCTATACTCCCGATTCTAATAAAATTCAATTAAATTTGCGTGTAATAATTCGAAATTATGAGTTTACACGCATTGATGGCCATATCACCTGTTGACGGTCGATACAGAAGTAAAGTCCAGGAACTGGAATCCTATTTTTCAGAATATGCTTTGATAAAGTACAGAATCCGGGTTGAAGTTGAGTATTTCATTGCTCTTGTTGAATCAGGTATACCACAATTAGCAGGTTTTCCAAAGCATAAATATGACGAACTGCGGCAGGTATATCATACTTTCAAAGCCG
>CAYSAH010000189.1:0-7519 GCA_964428945.1 uncultured Bacteroidaceae bacterium
TACAAGGGATGATATTCATAAAATTATTGACATCGAACTCAGGGGGCTGTATAACAGGGTAAATTCACTCGGTTACGAGATCAGCCTTTCAAATGAAGCGAAGGATTATGTCCTTGAGAAAGGCTATGATATCCAGTTTGGTGCCCGTCCCCTGAAACGCGCAATCCAGAAATATCTGGAAGACCCGATGGCAGAAGCAATTATTAAATCCTCTATTGTGGAAGGTGATAAACTGTTGGTGGACTTTGATAAGGAAAAAGAGGAAATAATAGTTTCAATCAGCAGGGCCGGAGAACTTCCGGAAGCGCCCAAAGAGCTTCCATCCGGAAAAAAGGATGACAAGAAAAAGGAAGATGAATTGCCGGAAAAGACCGGGACCGAAGAGCCTGAATAATAACTCAGTTATAAATCAGACGCAATGACTACCGTTCAAAACAAATCATCCTAATTTTCGGCAGAGCAAGGATTCATCCTCATTCTCCTTTCAAATTGAATATTAGTTTTCATATTGAAAACCTATAAACATCATTTTGTCGATGAGACAGGCAAAGGTAAGCATATCGATTATTGTCAATGCAGATGGGATCCTGTGTTTCTGAATAAATTCGCTTATCCGGAAGGCTGGAATTTATTGCCGGGATTCTCAGGTTTATTGCTCTAAGCTTCCGAACAGGTCGAACTCCCCTGCTTCTTCGATCTTAATTGTGTAGAATTCTCCAATTTTGAGATGACCAAGGTTTTTGATGAGGACTTCATTGTCAACTTCAGGAGCATCGTATTGTGTCCTTCCTATGTAAAAATCAGGATCTTCAGAATCTATCAAAACCCTGAAGGAACTTCCTACTTTCGCGAGGTTCTTCTCCAATGATACCTGCTGCTGAACCTCCATCAGGCGGTTTACCCTTTCCTGTTTGAGCGCTTCAGGGACATCGTCGTTCAGCACTGAAGCTGGTGTATCTTCCTCATGTGAATATGGAAAAACACCAAGCCTTTCAAACCTGAACTCCCTGACAAATTCGAGAAGTTCCTCAAACTCCTCCTCGCTTTCTCCGGGGTAGCCAACCAACATTGTGGTCCTTATTGCCAGGCCGCTTACCTTGTTCCTTAATCCAAACAATAATTTTTCAAGCTTTTTCCTATCATGCCCCCGATTCATGGCTTTCAGTATCCTGCTATTGATATGCTGAACAGGAATGTCAAGATATTTACACACCTTCGGATTTCCGGCCATTATGCTTATCACTTCATCCGGGAATCCAGTAGGATATGCGTAATGCATCCTGATCCATTCAATTCCGGGTATCAAAGAAAGCTGTTCCAGGAGTTTTGGGAGTTCGTGTTTTCCATAGATATCAGTTCCGTAATTTGTAAGGTCCTGGGCGATCAATATCAATTCCTTCACACCTGCTCCAGCCAGTTTTCCAGCCTCTTCAAGCAGAGCTTCAATACTTTTCGACCTCTGTTTACCCCTGATACCAGGGATCGCGCAGAATGAGCACTTACGGTCGCAACCTTCCGATACCTTCAGGAAGGCAAAATGAGAAGGAGTTGTAATCAGCCGCTGGTTCAAATATTCCGGGAAGAACCTGGATCCTACTGCTTCTACTATGGCTTCATGGTCCCAAACCCCAAAAAATCCATCAACTTCGGGAAACTCACTTATAAGGTCGGCCCTGTAGCGTTCACTCAGGCAACCCATGACAAGGAGTTTTTTGATCCTCCCCTGCTTCTTTAACTCAATGTACTGGAGAATGGTATCAATCGATTCCTGCTTGGCATCGAGAATGAAACCACATGTGTTTAGAATAACAACATCTAGTTCCTGGTTGGTCTCATCATGAAAAACCTTATGTCCATTGGAATGAAATTGCTGGAGAAGGTATTCCGAATCAACAAGATTCTTCGAGCAACCCAGGGTGATGATGTTAATGTTCATAATCTCCAAACAGTGAATCAACAAACACCTCCCTGTTAAACAGCTGAAGGTCTTCCATCTTCTCCCCGATCCCGATATACTTCACAGGAATCCCGAACTGGTCCGAAATTCCAAGCACCACACCACCTTTTGCAGTGCCATCGAGCTTTGTCAGGGCAAGGGCATTGACCTCGGTTGCCGCTGTGAATTGTTTAGCCTGCTCAAATGCATTCTGACCAGTTGATCCGTCAAGTACAAGAAGGATTTCATGCGGAGCATCGGGTATAACCTTCTGCATAACCTTTTTTATTTTGGTCAGTTCATTCATCAGGTTCACCTTGTTATGCAAACGCCCTGCAGTATCAATAATCACTATATCAGCATCTTTTGCAACTGCAGATTTTACTGTGTCATAGGCAACTGAGGCCGGATCAGAACCCATTCCCTGCTTGATAAGCTCCACTTCTACCCTTTCGGCCCAGATATTAATCTGATCAACAGCTGCTGCCCTGAAAGTATCCGCAGCCCCAAGGATCACTTTTTTACCGGCTTTCTTGAAGTGATATGCAAGCTTGCCAATTGTTGTTGTCTTACCAACTCCATTGACACCGACTACCATTATAACATATGGTTTGCTTGGAAGCGGTGATGAGAAATCGATCAAATCCTGCTTACTGTTCTCCCCAAGCAATGTGATAATCTCTTCTCGTAAAATAGAATTCAGCTCGCTTGTATTTAAAAATTTTTCTTTTGAAACCCTGTCCTCTATCCGCCTGATGATCCTTAGCGTTGTGTCCACTCCGACATCAGATGAGATAAGTGCCTCTTCAAGCCGGTCAAGCACTTCGTCATCGACCCTGGATTTTCCAATTACCGCCCTGGAAAGTTTCCTGAAGACATTTTCCTTGGTCTTTTCAAGCCCCTTGTCAAGATCTTTTTTTCTATCAGATGAAAACAGTCCCATTATGAATAATTAGCCTGGTTAAAAATAAAAAAAGCTTCCCTTTTATAGAAAGCCTTTCATTAGATTATTATTGAAAAACCAATATTTCTAGTTTCCGAAAAAATCCTTTAAATGGTCATTATGCACAACCTCCTCTTCGAACATGTATGAACCGGTTTTCGGAGATTTTACCATTCTTATACACTTGGTAAAGACTCTTCCTTCACCTTTCTGTAATGATGCAACTACTTTCTTTGCCATAATTCAATATTTTACTTGATCTCTCTGTGTACGGTAACTTTTTTGAGGATCGGGTTATACTTTTTTTGCTCCATCCTGTCAGGTGTATTCTTCCTGTTCTTGGTGGTTATATATCTGGATGTTCCAGGCATACCGCTGTTTTTGTGCTCCGTGCACTCAAGTATTACCTGTACCCTGTTGCCTTTGCCTTTCTTAGCCATTTTTCAAAAATATGATTGTTTAATAAGAAGTTATAAAGCCCTTTTCCTTGGCTTCTTCAAGACAGGTTTTCAAACCTTTCTTATTGATCTGACGAATTCCTTTTGCTGAAACACGCAACTGCACGTAACGTCCCTCTTCAACAAGGAAAAACTTCTTGTCAAATAAGTTAGGATAGAACTTGCGTTTAGTTCTTCTCTTCGAATGGGAAACATTGTTTCCTGTAATTACTGCCTTTCCGGTAATCTGACAAACTCTAGCCATTTTTCTAACTATTTCTATTCATTTTCACTAGCGAGGCGCAAAGTACGTGATTTTATTTCTAAAATTCAAACTTTTGCATTAAAAATATTTACACTTATTAACAGAGATATGAACAGGTTAATTTTCTGAAACATATACGATAAGGCTTTAACTGAAAAATTCTGTCTGACCGAAATTCTTATGGGCATATCCCTGTTATTTTAAAGAAAAACCCAACAATAGTTTTCGCAGTAAGCCCATAGCCATCATGCTTGATTGTTCAATGACAAGCTCCCTGTTGCCGCCAAACCTGAATTCCTTACTAAATATCCCCTTCTTATCGGCAACTGCGATCCATACAGTCCCAACAGGCTTGGAATCCGTACCACCGTCAGGACCGGCAATTCCCGAAGTTGCAATTGATACATCACTACCGGTTTCCACAATTACACCAAGTGCCATGGCTTCAACTACTTCGCGGCTAACGGCCCCGTACTGAACGATTGTGGCAGGATCAATCCGAAGCAGTTTTTCCTTTATTTCATTGCTGTAAGCAATAATGGAGCCCTTAAAATATCTCGAACTTCCCGGTACTGAAGTCAGAAGCCTGGAAATATTGCCCCCGGTACAACTTTCTGCAGTTGATATAGTAAGTTTTTGATCCAGCAAAATTTTGCCGATCACTTCCTCGAATGTTTCATCCTCGTAACTGAAAATATGCTCACCGATCTTATTTTTCAAAAAAACTGTCTGCTTATCCAGAAGTTCTTCAGCTTTCCCAGCACATTCGCCGGTAACTGTAAGCCTTAACCTTACTATGCCCGGCCGTGGCAGATAGGCAAGTTTCATGCATGCCGGGAGATTTTCTTCCCACTTTCGTATCAGGGCAGCGAGGTACGACTCAGGGATACCTTCGGTCATTATCGTCCTGTTAACCAGTGAGGGTACAAGATTTAATTCCCTGAGAACAGGAATCAATTGTTCACTGACCATCGGTTTCATTTCAAAAGGCACACCTGGCATTGCCACCACAGAGCAGGCTCCTTTCGTAAACCACATTCCCGGTGCAGTTCCGAAATTATTTGCAAGTACCCTGCAATTGTCAGGGACATAAGCCTGAAGCGTGTTCGACTCCAGCATGGGCCTCCCCCTTTTTTTAAAATATTCCTCTATCCTGTCAAGTGAAGGCTGATCCATTACAAGGTTTCCTCCAAAATACTCATTAAGGGTTTGCTTTGTAAGGTCATCCTTCGTTGGCCCCAGGCCTCCGGTCATTATGATCAGGTCAGATACAGGAGCTAACCTGTCAAGTGTATCACAGATGTGTTCTGTCTTATCTGATATACTTACCATCTCAGTCACAACGATTCCCAGTGCAGTAAGCTGCTGGGCGAGCCATACTGAATTCGTATCAGTGATCTGCCCGATAAGTATCTCATCTCCTATGGTTAACAATGCTGCTTTCATTATTCAGTGCTTAAAGCTCATAAAATGTCTGAAGCCAATAAAGTACCAAATGTAAATAAAGTTGCACCCTCATACTTAATTACATTATCTTTTTTACCTTTTACTTTTTACTTTTTACTTTTTACTTTTTACTTTTTACTTTTTACTTTACTTCAATATTCGATATTCGATATTCAACATTCGATATTCAACATTCCTCCCCCCGACTCAGTTCGTTTTGCCCTGGCCCCTCGCGCCTTGAGCCTCGACTCGGTCTGCCAGGTTCCCCATGCTCCATGCCCCATGCCCCATGCCCCGTGCTTTGTGGTCCTTTGAGCTTCTTTGCGTTCCTTTGTGATACAGCTGTTACACAAAGTGGCACAAAGAAGCACGGAGAAGCACAGAGGGGCAGCAAGCTGCAGGTTTTTTTGTCCACAGATGTGCTTAAAATAGCCCTCACCCTCGGTCCCTCTCCGGGGACAGGGACCGAGGGTGAGGGCAATTCGAAGGGACCAACCATCGGCTTTTATTTCGGCTGCGCCTCATAAAAGCCGGGTCTCACTAACTTTTTCCTTTTTCCTTTTTACTTTACTTCGATATTCAATATTCGATATTCGATATTCAACATTCCTTCATCGCCCTTATCCGTTGTAAAAGTGTCGGATGGGAATAATGAAAAAATACATACAGTGGATGAGGTGTAAGGTTGCTCAGGTTGTTCCTGCTCAATTTTTTTAACCCGCTTTGCAGCGCTTCAGCTGAATGATTCTGCGCAGCGTATGCATCTGCCTGGTATTCATTTCGTCTTGACAATAAATTTGAAAAGATACCCAGTACCATGGAAACCGGTGTGTAAAGGATCGTAAAGGCGATCAGTCCCATGTGGAAGGATGCTGTTTCTCCCCCCAGTGCCTGCGATAATTCCGGATGCTTTACTAAGATTGAAAAGAGATAAAGCATAATTCCCGTTTGAACGATCCCCAATACAAGTCCTTCCAGGCTGTGCTTTTTCTTGTAATGACCAATTTCATGGGCCAAAACAGCAACAATTTCTCCGGTTTCAAGATCATTGATAAGGGTATCGTACAATACGATCCTCTTCTTTGGCCCAAGTCCGGTGAAATAGGCATTCGCCTTGGTCGATCTTTTTGATCCGTCGATAACATAAATATTTGCCAGGCTATAGCCAACTTTCAGGGCAAAAGCCTCAATGGCAGACCTTAATTCTCCTTCCTCCAGCGGTGTTTGTCTGTTGAAAAGCGGGACAATAATATTCGAGTAGAACATATTCATGAGCACCGAGAAAAGGGTAATTGCACACCATGCCAGGAGCCAGAAGTATTTACCTGTCATACTGTACAACCAGGTCAGCAGCAGCAGTACACCTCCTCCAAGTATAATCATCAGCAGCCAGCCTTTTAGCTTATCAAATAAAAAGGTTTTCGGCGTGGTTTTATTAAAGCCATACTTCTCTTCAATTTTGAAAGTATCCCAGAGTTGAAAAGGGACAGACAGAAAGTCTGAAAGAAATGCCAGGATACCAAAAAACAAGAGGACCAGGAGGTAATAAGATTCTGTTCGTAAAGCCAGGTATCCGTCAAGCCAGCCAAAAATTCCGAATACTATTGCCTCAAGCATCAAGGCAAGACTGAACGAGCCTGAAAAAAAAGAAAAAACTGTGTTCTCCTTTTTATAAGCCTGGCTTTTACTGTATTCTTCAGGCTTAAAAACATCAAATAACTCTTCTGGCAGCGTGCCTGAAGAATGCCGGAGGTTTAAAATATCCAGGATGCTTTCAAAAATAAAACCAACTATCAGAATAGTCAGCAGGATTGCCAATATCAGGTCTGCCATCGAAATATTTTATTTTAGAACACAAAAGTAATACTTAGGGATTCTCATGAGATTAAAAATCATTTTAAATGATGCGAAAATTGAAAAATTGGAAAAACAGGAGAACTATTGTATGTTAACTCTTAACTGTTTCATCAGATCGCTTTTTTTTATAAGCCGCATATCCAGATCCTGTTTATAGGAATCAATATATTCATTGTCCCATAATTCCCTGGCTTTTGAGGAATATTTTGCAGCATTTTCAAGGTCATCTTCCAGTTCATAGAAAATAGCCAGGTTATGATATGCTTTCGCCGCTTTCCTTGCTTCGTCCGATCCAAGTAATAGGGTCCAATGCTGTACAGCCTGCTCCCAGTTACCGGAATCTGTATTTGTTGCTGCCTCACGCAATTCAGCATCGCCTCCCCTGAAAACGACCCTGGTAACTTCGTTCCATGAAGGCACCTGTCGTTTACCATAGTAATAACCGACTTCTGCACTTCCCAATTTCAACACATCGGTTGCCGAATAAAAAGCAGTTGATGTATTGTTAATGAAATTCTGAAAAACCATTGTATCCAAAAAACGAAATTTGTCAACCGGAATGGGATTGTCTTTCAAATACATTGTGAACTGAAGATCCAGGAAATATGTATACTCCTGAATAAAATCAACCTGTA
>CAYSAH010000190.1:0-7510 GCA_964428945.1 uncultured Bacteroidaceae bacterium
GGTATCTCCCAGGCTTTTTTTGCCGGATTGCTCATCGCTACAAAACGTCCGAGGATCATGGCTAACCAGGTGCTTGCGGCCTGGTTCTTCCTGATTTGTATTGAAATGATAATTGTCCTTATAAATTCAAACCTTGTTGACCTTTATTCCATAAAAGTCCTGCCTTTTACATATGGCCCGCTTATGTATCTCTACGCTAAAATGATGACGGAGGAGAAGGCTTCTTTTAATTTTAAATATTTGTGGCATTTTGCCCCATTCTTACTCTTCTTTATTGTATCAATGATCTTCCTTAACAAACCCGTTATGGAAGGAACAAAAGGTTTTCTGATCATTGACAAGTTTATCTCGCTGAGGATCATCTATGGAATATCCTTTTTTATTTCCATAACAGCATATAGCAGCGCAACTTTTTTTGTCATACACAGGCACCAGAAAAACCTGAAATCCCTGCTGAGTTATTCTTCTTCAAAATATACATTGGAATGGCTGATCGGACTCTCTGTAACTTTTTACGTGAGTTACGTATTAATGTTTATCTTCGGCCTTATTGATATTCTGCTGAATTTTATGCCCTTTGATCCTTATGAATTATCCTTTCTCGGACTAACAATCTTTGCCTTCTTATATGGCTTTTACGGTTTTAAGCAGCCGTCGATTTTTGAGGAGATCGAAGGCAGGTCAAAAAAAGTAACTGATACAGGAGAACCCTTTTTGAAAAAATACCTCCGTTCGGGACTTAAGGAGAAAGATAAAGAGCAAATTAAGAAGGCTATCCTGAATTACATGGAGAAGGAGAAACCTTACCTGAACAGGGAATTATCGATCAATGACATGTCCGAAGCCCTTAAAATTCCAAGGCATTTTATTACAGAAGTGATCAACATCCATATGGGTAAAAATTTTTATTACCTTATCAATGAATACAGGGTCAGGGAGGTAAAAAGCAGGCTCATCGATCCCGGCTATAAAAACCTGACCATCCTTGCGATAGCATACGATTCAGGATTTAACAGCAAATCTGCTTTTAATACAATCTTTAAGGATCTGACTGGTATGACCCCGAGTCATTTTATCAAAAAGAATACAGACAGGCTGATTTCCTCATCCCGGGAACATGATCACTAAGGTGTTGCCTGGATGTTTAATTAACGAAGAATGGCTTTAATTACTTTTAGTTTCCACTTTGTATAAGGCGGATATTTCACAGGCAGCTCAAACCAGTAAGGTTTTGACAACACAGCCTTTTGGTGACTAAAACAATTAAATCCGGACCTGCCATGGTAGGCGCCCATACCACTTTCCCCCACACCGCCGAAAGGTGTGCCATTAACAAAATGAACCACCGTATCGTTTATCATCCCTCCGCCACTCCTCACTTCCCTGTGAATTTTCCTTGCCAGTCCCAGGTTTTTCGTAAATACATATAAACTTAAAGGCAAGGGCTGCTTTTTTATTTCATCCAGCAAATTATCAAGGTCACTAAAGGAAATAAAAGGCATCAGCGGACCGAAAACCTCCTCCTTCATTACCTCATCATCCGGATTTACTCCTGCCATAACCGTCGGTTCAATGTAAAGGGAATCCCTGTCCCCTGCACCTCCCATAAGCACTTTGTCCGGTTTGATCATATTCATAAGCCGGTCGTAATGTGCAGTATTGATTATTCTTGGAAAGGCTTCACTGTTTTTCGGATCTCCCCTGAACATTTCCAGGATATTTGCCTGGACCTCCGATAGCAGTTCCTTCTCAATATCCTTATGGACGTATATATGATCAGGAGAAACACAGGCCTGACCACCATTGTGGAATTTACCCCAGACCAGTCGTTTGGCTGTCATTTTCAGCTTACAGTCAGGCAAAACAATTACCGGATTCTTCCCTCCAAGTTCGAGGGTTACCGGGGTCAGGTGTTTTGCCGCTGCAGCCATTACGATCTTGCCCACTTCGGTGCTTCCGGTAAAGAAGATCTTGTCAAATTTCAATTTCAGAAGCTCGGTTGTTTCATTAATTCCTCCCTCTTTAACGAAGATCAGTTCAGGAGGAAAGGTCTTATTCAATAATTCCCTAAGTACAGAGGAGGTCTCAGAAGTCAACTCGCTTGGTTTTAATATAACTGTATTTCCTGCTGCAATTGCTGAAACAAGCGGTATCAATGAAAGCTGAACCGGGTAATTCCATGGAGCTATTACAAGGACACAGCCAAAGGGCAGCTGGTAGATCCTGCTTCGGCCAGGCAGATTGGAAAGACTGGTTGGAACTCTTCCTGCCCGGGCCCAACTATTCAAATTCTTGCGGGCTTTCCTGATCTCAGCGTAGACAAGCCCCAATTCGTTTTCCAGAACCTCAAACCAGGATTTGCCAAAATCCCTGTATACAGCAGCTGCGATCCTCTCTTCATTTTCCTTTAATACCCGGGCAAGCTTTTTCAGGTTCTCTTTCCTTGTGGCGGTTGACAGTGTATTATTGCGCAGGAAGAATTCCTTCTGCCGGGTCAATACCTCTGGTACATCTATGCTTTTTACAGTCATTGCTCTGTCTGTTAATGATTTGTCAGGGACCGGTATTTGAAAGCCGGGTTTGAACCCGGCTTTCAATTCTTAAAATTAACAATATTTTATAATCTCTGCGGGGTATTAACCGCTAAGTCAGGACCACATGGATTCAGGA
The DNA here is from genome assembly GCA_964428945.1 of uncultured Bacteroidaceae bacterium. Lineage (GTDB taxonomy): Bacteria > Bacteroidota > Bacteroidia > Bacteroidales > M55B112. The sequence goes on from CAYSAH010000190.1 coordinate 2,671, forward strand.
ACAAGGTACATCTCACTTGGCCCGGACGATTACAATCAGGATAAGACCTAGTTTCGTTAAAAAAAAACAATGCGAAGATATTTTGTGCTGGTTTCCCTGACTTGTTTTCTGGCTTTTCATATTGATGTTTCCGGGCAGAGCCTGTTCGAAACGTCATTAAATGCAGCAGATACAACACGAGGTGGCAGTATTATACTGGGCGGATTCATAAGAAGCGCTGCATATTTCAGCTTCGACAGGGAAGAAAGCAAGGTCTGCATTCAGAGTTTGTACAGCCAGTTCGGGCTCTCTGCCCTTGCTGAAGCAGGCAAATTCGGCAATGCCTTTGCTGAGGTCAGGTACCGGACAGGAAACGAGTTCGGGGAAAAAATCAACCAGGTCGAATTAAGGGAAGCCTATGTGAACCTCTTTCTCGGACCTGTTGCCATAAAGGCAGGGAAGCAGATCTTTTCCTGGGGGTCCACTGCATTTATAAACCCCTCCGACCAGTTCTCTCCTGTAAATCCTGTCATTCGCTCCCCGGAATCAGGGGATCTGAGGATCGGAACCTGGGCACTGGAAACAAACTTCTTAATAAATACATCCTCATCGCTCCATTTTGTCTGGCTTCCCTTCCATGTCTCTTCAGTTCTGCTGACAGAACCATTCAATTTCCCTGAATATATTGATCTTAACAGCAGCCACTTGTCACAGGGCCCGCTCAACAGGAGCAGTTTTGGAATTAAGTATGATCTCAGGACCAGTGTACTTGACCTTGACCTTTCCTATTATAATGGATACCGCAACACTCCCTCAATATCACTGGATACTGCCATTTTTAACTTCACCACCTTTCAGCCGGAGCGCATTTCACTCCTCGAAAGATCCTGCCGGATCCATTCAACAGGACTGAACCTGACCGTTCCAATAGGTAGTTACCTGTTCCGTTCAGAAATTGCCTGGATGGATTTTACAGGAGAACAGGATGCCGGAACAAAGCTTCCTTTGCCGGAGCTAACATATGCTTTTGAGGTGGAACAGTCAGGTGCAAACGTAACTTTCATTGCCGGTTACTATGGCAAATATATCCTCGATTTTGTTGACGGGGATTTTACCCCGGCACTTCTCACTGATGGTTTTCCGGATCCCGCCACGATCTTTCCTCCGGGCAGTATTCCTGAGTTCCAGGATGTGACAGGATACGTCGATCAGCAGGTAGAAGGATTCAACAGACTTTATAATTACCAGCAAAAGGAATTTTATCATTCAGCCTACCTGTCGCTCACCGTGTCGATGCTTCACAATATGATCGAACTGGATGTGCCGGGAATGTACAACTTCACAGCAGCCGAATTCACCCTGATGCCAGCCCTGAAATTCAATATAAGCGACAATTTCTCATTCACAATGGGCAGTTATTCCCTGTTTGGAAAAGAAAATTCCCTGTATGATATGGCAGGGCCCGTATTGAATGCAGCTTACGGAATGCTGCAATTGAAATTTTAAAGTAAGGTTTTGAGGCTAAGAATAATTATCAATAGAAAAATTCAATAAGATGAACCGAATAATTAAATACCGCTGGCCAATCATTATTTTTTCCCTGGTGATCACGCTGATTCTTTCTTTGTCGCTGAAAAACCTGGCAATAGACTCCGACCTTAAGAACTATTTCCCGAAAACCATGGAATCGATGGTCGCCACGGATCTTATTGAAGAAAACTTTGGAAGCCAGGACATTGTTATGATCATTTTCAAAACCGGGGATATTATAAATGTCGGAAGCCTGACACGAATAAAGAAGATCGACAGGGAACTAAACAGAGTTGAAGGGATCAGGAAGACCACTTCCCTTTTTAGCTCCAATAAAATCTACGGAAAGGATGGCGCGATGTATGTTGAACCGGCTATTGATAGGATGCCTCGAAATGAAAGCGAGATTGCAGCGATAAAAGAATCGCTGATGTCCAATGAACTGGTAAAAAATATTGTTGTAGCTGATAATTTTAAATCCTCGGCGATAATTGCCACACTGGGCGCTAATGCGAATGAAGATAGCGTATTTGCCTCGATCAATACTATTCTTGAAGAAATCCCGGGTCCGGAAGAGGTTTATTTCGGGGGACTGCCTTACATACGGCAGCTGATGAATAAAGATATACGCCGGGACGGAATGATCCTCGTCCCTGCAGCGCTGTTCCTGATGATCATTTTTCTTTTTTTTGTATTCAGGGAGTGGCGCGGGGTATTGCTGCCCTTCCTCATCGTGGTGCTCTCATGCATACTTGCCCTTTCCCTCATTCCCCTTATCGGGTGGAAATTCTATTTCATCAGCCTGCTGGTACCGATAATGCTTATAGCGGTTGCGAATGATTACGGAATACACATCATTGCGAAATACCAGGAAATCAATGCCTCCGGAGTTGAAATGAATATGAAGGAAATGTCTTTGCTCATTATAAAAAAATTATGGAAGCCTATTGTAATAACTGGCCTGACCACGGTGGCCGGCGTCGCAGCGCTGATGGCTCATACACTGATCCCGGCACGGGAAATGGCTGTTGTGGCAGGCATCGGAATCATCGCCGCGATCCTGTACAGTATTGTACTCCTTCCTGCAATACTATCCTTGTTGAAAAGATCAAAACCAATACACTCATTAAAAAGCAGGTATAAATCAGAGAAAAGAGACATCCTGAACAGGCTTGCCTTTTTCATCGTCCGGAATCATCGAAAAATACCGCGTGCAGCCCTGGTAATTTCAATTGTGATCGGACTTGGAATAATCTTTTTAAAGGTAGATTCGAACGAAGAAAATTTCTTTCCCGATAAACACCCGGTTAAACAGGCTTCCAGGATAATTAATTCAAAATATGGCGGATCAGAGAACCTTTCCATCATGTTTACCGGCGATATGCTGGATCCGGTTCTGCTGAAACGCATTGAATATTATGAAGAACAACTGCTTGAAGATGAAAATATTGATATTGTAATGTCCTTCCCGGATGTGATCAAGGAAATAAGCAAAGCATTATTTGACCCGGGAAACGAAATGTACGACAAAATTCCAGACACCCGGGATGCAGTTGCCCAGTATGTTGAATTGTACAACATGAACGGGGATCCTGAAAACCTCGATCAGCTGGTTGATTTTAATTATGCAAGTTCCCATATGATCATACGTATCAACAGCGTCTGGAACAAGGAGGTAAATTCAATCATAAAGAAAATACAGACAATGACCCTTGGAGATGAAAATGTTACAGCTGTTGGTGGGTATGGATACGTAAGAAGCCAGCTGGCCAGCCTCGTGGTAAGGGGGCAATTTTATTCCCTAGGCATCGCTTTACTCATCATTTTCGGATTGATTGCAATGATCTTTAAATCCCTGAGGGCCGGACTTATCTCCTGCATTCCCCTCGCTCTTTCAATGATCCTGCTCTTTGGAATAATGGGTTTCACAGGGATCAGGCTTGATGTTGCAACAGCCTTGCTTTCTTCAATAATGATCGGCGTAGGCGTAGATTATTCCATACATTTTCTCTGGCGCTATAAAGAAGAGCGGGAAATGAACAGGCCACCAAAGGAAGCTGTAATCACCACGCTTACAACTACCGGTCGGGGGATCCTTTTCAATGCCCTCTCTGTAATCGTCGGATTTATAATGTTGATCCTGTCAACCTTTACCCCGATACGATTTTTTGGAATTCTTGTGGTCATAAGTATATTCAGCTGTCTTATAGGCGCTTTGATAATATTACCGGCACTGGTACTTAATCATAAATTTAAATTCCTTGAACCAAAAACAAAGGAAATGGAAAGCCAGGAAGAGCCAGGCTTATTAAAAGCAATATAAAGGAAATGTATTATATAATTAATCTATAAAGAATGAAAACACTGATATTTGTTTTACTCATAGCTGCTCCATTTTTTAGCCTGTCAGGGCAGAATCCATTGGAAATTATTCAAAAAAGTCACAAGGCAGTTAAGATCACCTCTTTTGAAGCCCTTACAAGCTTAACGATCACCGACAGCCGCGGAAATGAAAGAATCAGGGAAAGTTCCATGGCCTCAAAACTGTTTGATGATGATACGGAGAAAAGGATCATCAAGTTCACTGCTCCTGCCGAGGTAAAAGGAACCGGTATACTGATCTTCGATTACGAGGATAAGAATGATGACATGTGGATATACTTACCTGCACTTAAGAAAACACGGAGAATTGTATCGAGCGAAAAGAGCAAGGGATTTATGGGCTCTGAGTTTTCCAATGCCGATATGACCGCCCCGGCGATAGAGGATTTCAGCTATTCCCTGGAAGGTTCTGAAACAATTTCCGGCGCAACATGCTGGATCATTGTGTCGACACCAGTTAATAGCGAAAAAGAGGATGAATACGGCTATAGCAGCTCAAGGGCCTGGATCGGGAAGGACGATCATGTTTTGCGGAAAACAGAATACTTCGATTTCGACGGGAATTTGATGAAAACAATAGAAACCATTACCTTTAAAAACCTCGAACAATCATCCGGCAAATACATGGTCACGGAAATGGTTGCCACAAATGTTCAGAACGGACGAAGTTCAAGGATGAAAATGGATAAAATTCAGATCGCAAATACGGATGAAAACTACTTTACCGTTGCCTACCTTGAAAGGTAGGATCCTCCTGCTTGGCATTTTAATGCTGGTACCTGTCACAAATTTATTTTCGCAGACAAGCCTGGCAAGTTCAGGGAAACTTGTTATAACTTTTACCGATATCCGCAGTGAAGTTGGAAATATTGCCCTGGGTCTCTATACAGCGCCAGAGCAGTGGACCGATCATCCGGCATACAATTATGCCTGGGACAAGAAAAATATT
>CAYSAH010000191.1:0-7506 GCA_964428945.1 uncultured Bacteroidaceae bacterium
GGAGAATATCTCCTCAAACGATTCCCTGGCATGAATCACCAGCGGAAGGCTCATTTCTTTTGCCCAGTGAATTTGTTGCCGAAATGCAATTTCCTGTTCCTTCCGGAAGGTTTTATCCCAAAAGAGATCAATGCCAACTTCGCCGATAGCTATATATTTCTTTTCGTTCAGATGCTCCCTAACGATCCTAAGCTCTTCATGAAAATTTGCTTTTACAGAAGTTGGATGGAGTCCTATCATGGGGAAACAAGTGCCGGCATATTCTTTACACATATTCAGCATCCCATCAATGGTTGAACTGTCGATATTAGGAAGAAAGATCCGTTTTACACCTGCATTAACAGCGCGACGTATCATCTCATCAGGATTCTCCTCAAATTCCTTTAAATAAAGATGGGCATGCGTATCTATGTATTCAATATCCATACGGAGGCAAAATTAAGTAATCTTTCATTTGCAAAAACAGGCTGTAAAACAGTCGGCCGGGCTCTTTCTCCATTGCTTTTACTTACGGAGTATGCCTTTGACTGCCCACTGCCTCATTGCCGACTGTTGCCTGCCCCTTTACAGGCTCGGGAACCTTTGAGCCCCTCATTTTATCAAACTGATATATGAATCCTTGCGCCTCGAGCCTGCTAATTTCATTCCGACACCGGCGAAGGGCACATGAATTACCTGCCATTCATTCATTTTGGATTGTAAAGCGGGATAAATAAGATTAAATTTTCTAATCCTTCTAAAAAATTACTCTGTGTCTTCTCCCTGAATCTCTGTGCAACAACTTTTTCACAGATGTACGAAGAGAAGCACAGAGCAATCCAAAACAGGGACTTTAACGGCCTGGGTTGGTTACTTACAACCGAGCTGCTTCAAATTTATATACCTTTATATATAGACTGGATGATTTGATTGATCAGCAGACTTTACACAACTCCCTGCGCAAGCATGGCATCGGCAACTTTTACAAAACCCCCGATATTGGCTCCTTTCACGTAATCAGTGTAATCTCCTTCTTTTCCGTATTTGACACAAGTTGCATGAATGTTTTTCATGATAGTGTGCAATCTCTGGTCGACCTCCTCGCGGCTCCATGGTAGTCTCATAGAATTCTGGGTCATTTCGAGGCCTGAAACGGCCACTCCTCCTGCGTTAGCCGCCTTGCCAGGTCCGTAAAGGAGTTTATGGTTTTGATAAACTTCGATGGCTTCAGGAGTAGAGGGCATATTAGCACCTTCACTGATAACCCTGCACTTGTTCTTAACCAGTGCTTCTGCATCAGTTTTATTTACTTCATTTTCCGTCGCCGAAGGGAAAGCCGCATCGCATGGTACATTCCAGGGTCTTATGCCCTCATAGTATTCACATCCGAAATATTCGGCATATTCCTTCATTCTTCCTCGCCTGATATTCTTTAATTCCATGATCCATGCCAGTTTTTCTGCATCAATTCCATGGGAGTCGTAGATATACCCGCCTGAATCAGACAATGTTACGACAATTCCACCCAGTTCTGTGATCTTTTGGGTAGTATACTGTGCCACATTCCCTGAGCCTGATACCACGCAGGTTTTTCCTTTGAGTGAGTCACCTTTGGTAGCAAGCATTTCCTGGGCAAAATATACGGCTCCATATCCTGTTGCCTCAGGCCTGATAAGGCTTCCGCCCCATTCCAGGCCCTTCCCGGTCAAAACACCGGTAAACTCATTTTTGATCCTTTTGTACTGGCCGAACAGGTAGCCTATTTCCCTGCCACCCACACCGATATCTCCTGCAGGTATATCTGTGTTTGGCCCGATATGACGGTTCAGTTCTGTCATAAAACTCTGGCAGAATCGCATTACCTCGTTGTCGGATTTTCCCTTTGGGTCAAAATCCGATCCACCTTTACCACCGCCCATTGGAAGAGTAGTTAGGCTGTTTTTCAGGACTTGTTCAAATGCCAGGAATTTAAGGATTCCAAGATTTACAGTAGGGTGAAACCTCAATCCTCCCTTGTATGGACCTATGGCAGAATTCATTTCAATTCGGAAACCACGATTGATCTCAACGATTCCTTTGTCATTTATCCAAGGCACTCTGAAGATGATCACTCGTTCAGGTTCTGCCATGCGTTCAAGGATCTTGGCATGTTTGTATTTTGGATGTTCCTCGATAAAGGGGATAAGAGATTCGGCCACTTCCTGCACTGCCTGGTGAAATTCCGGCTGTGCCTGGTTTTTTGCCCTGATGTTGGCCATGAATTGTTCGACTTTTGGATCCATATATTTTAGTATTTAATAGTTATAGTTAACAAACTTATAATACTCCTGGTCGATTTGATATGTCAAATATCATGTTTTGCTTATGTCTTTAAACATAGTGTTCAGCCAGAGCTTCTATTCGATCCTCACAGCGGCTTTATATAAATTTCCCGGCATTACTGTGACCCAGTTGCGGAGCTCCATTTGTAGCATGGTACCCATGAGTTTGTGTATCGGGATCCCGGTTCGGATACTTAGGATGTCCTGTCCGACCCCTGGCGTTTCTGTGATGGTCAGAAGGATCTTTTTTTCTTCCGGAGACAATGGGGCATTTAAAATTTGTTTGGGTTCCCCGGCTGGTTTCGATGTTTCCCAGTTGAGCAGAACTTCGATGTCTGAAGCCTTTTCGACCAGTGCGGCAATGTTGTTTTGTATCAACTGGTTACATCCGGCTGAATAAACATCAGTTGTGCGGCCGGGTACTGCAAAAACTTCCCGGTTATATGAGGATGCAATTTCGGCAGTTATCAGTGCCCCTCCTTTTACACCAGATTCGATTACAAGCGTTCCTTCTGATAATCCTGCTATGATTCGGTTTCGCCGAAGGAAATTATTTCGTTCAGGTTTCACGCTCGTGTGGAAATCGGAGATCAAGGCTCCCTGGATCATGATCTTTTTTGCCGTATCCGCATGAGAAGAGGGATAGATCGTATTTAACCCGTGCGCGAGAACTGCAAAGGTGTCCAGCCCATTCTCCATTGCCTGGCGGTGAGCCGTAATGTCAATTCCATATGCCAGTCCGCTCACAATAACAAGCTCAGGATATTTTTCAGCAAGTTCAGATACGATTGATCCGCATACTTCCCTTCCGTATTGGGAAGCATTACGGGTTCCCACAATGCTCAGTAATTTGGTCCGGCTGAAGTCGGGGCTCCCCCTGTAAAATAGAAGCAGGGGACCATCTTCACAATTCCTGAGGCGCCAGGGATACCCTGGGTCCTGGAAATAGACCGGGACGATATTGAATTTCTGCATGTTTTGAATCTCAGCCTCTGCTTCAGGAAGATAATTTTTGTATGATAACTGTCCGGCAAGGAAAGGTCCGATTCCAGGGATCAGCCTGAGGTTCGACGGCTTTTCAAGAAATACGCCCTCCGGAGAACCCACATATGCAATGAGTTTCCGGGCTGTGATCGCCCCGATCTTCGGGATCAGGGTCAGGGCCAACTGGTAGATGAGTGGGTCCGGGTTCATAGTATAAGTTAATAGTGCCTTGAGTGCCTGAAGTACTTAGGAGTGCCTGCCCTTCGACTCCGCTCAGGGACCGGTGAATCATGGATTTTGTCATCAATGATACGTGAATCCTTGCGCCTTGTGCCTTGTCCTATAGCAACGCCCTGATACCTGATACCTCAAGCCTCACACCTCTTCCGGCTTCTTCTCCCTGTTAATGTGATGAGAAGCCGGAAAATCGGTTTTGAGAGAAAAAATTTTAGTTTTGTCTGCTGTAGGCTGTCAGGGCCATTTTGAGTTTTTCTTTTTCCTTTTTGCTCAGGGCCGATAAACTTATGGGGGGGTATTTTGCAATTTTATTTCGGTAGAACTGGTGGAGGACCAGTTTTTCTTCCATCCCGAAGAAGAATTTTGAGATCTCAAATTTTACGAAATGTTTCTTGGGGATCTGCACAGAATTTTTCCTGCTGTTGAAAAGTCCAACCGGATAATACCTGAAAACCAGTAAATCTTCCACATCGTTGAAATAAAAATAATAGGGATTCTTCATTGCATTGATTATACTAATGACAATGAATACCGCAGAGATGGCTATTATTAAATGGTACTTGGTAATGGGGGAATCAACCTTATCGAAGATATTCAGGAACAATATGATAATAATAGTTGAGGTAAAGAATATGGTAAATACCATTTTTCTCAGCCAGATTCTGTAAATAGCTCTTTGGTTGTCGATTTTCATGTCCAATGCCTTGATCAGACAAATGTACGAAATTCCTAATTCTTCCTGCGCAGGCGCTCCTGTTTAAGCAAACCCAGTTCACGACTGGTCTGACCTTTCACCGATGTATTTTCCTCAGCTCTTCTCATGAGGTAGGGGAGAACAAATTTCACTGGTCCGTAGGGAACATACTTGGCAACATTGTATCCCTCTTTTGCAAGGTTAAAACTGATATGGTCGCTCATACCATACAATTGAGAAAACCAGCAGCGATCATCATTCCTGGGGATTTTGAGTTCATCCATCAGTTCTGCCATATAGCGGCTGCTTTCCTCGTTGTGTGTGCCGTTAAAAACAGCAATGTCCTTTATATTTATAAGCGTGTATTTAAGTGCAAGGTTATAATCCCTGTCGGTGGCAGCCTTGTTTACCTGGATAGGATCCTGATATCCCATCTCCTCAGCTCTTGCCCGCTCCCTTTCCATGTAGGCCCCTCTCACAAATTTCGCCCCAAGGTAAAACTTGCCTTTTTTGGCCTTTTCGTGATCCTGTTTCAGCCTCTCGAGCCTGTCATGCCTGTACATCTGGTATGTGTTGAAAACTATAGCCCTTTCATTATTATATCTCGCCATCATTTCCATAACCACCCGGTCAATGATCTCCTGGTAAAAAGAATCTTCTGCATCGATCATGATCGGGATATTATAGCCGGCTGCACGTTCACAAAGCCTGCCCACTCTCTCCCTGAATTTTTCGCCTTCTTTCAGGCTCTCTTCATCGGGCTTATCAGAGGTACTTAGTACCTCAAGTGCAGCACTTTTTGCAAAAGCTGTTGGTTTAAAAACAGTGAAGGGAATGTTTTCATTGCCTGCAGCATAATCGATAACCCGGAGTGTTTCTTCCAGTGCTTCATTTATAATGCTATCTTCTTCACTGCCTTCAACGGAATAGTCGAGGATGGAATATACCCCGCCATTTTTTATCTTCTCAACAACAGGAGCGCATTCATCTATGGTCTCTCCGCCACAAAACTGCGCATATACCGTAGGCTTGACAATCCAGTTTATCGGGAACCTTATTGCAGCAGCAATCTTTATAAGCGGATTGGCAATCCTCACGATCCATGGATATGAAATTACTTTGTACAATAAATATGCACGCCTGATGTCCCTGTCAGATTTGATGGTAAATGCAGTCTCGGTATTCGTAAAATCCAGCATTATAATTGATCCCTTATAATTAGGCGTGCAATTTAATACCTTCTTATCAGATGCTAAATAAGTTTAAAAACATTTCTTGAAGGCTTTTTTCCTATTTTTGAATTATGAAATACAGGGTAACCAGACCAAGTTCCATATTGGATGCATCAATTACACTGCCGGCATCGAAAAGCATTTCCAACAGGCTGCTGATCATCCATGCCCTGGCACAAAATGAAGATCATATCGAAAACCTCTCGGACAGTGATGATACCCGGGTAATGATCGATGCCTTTTCTTCAGCAGATATGGTAAAGGATGTAGGACATGCGGGAACATCAATGAGGTTTCTCTGCGCTTTTTACAGTTGCAGGGAAGGAGAGGTACAAATGACCGGTTCGGCAAGGATGAAGGAGCGTCCGATCGGTCCGCTGGTGGATGCACTCAGATTGCTTGGGGCTGAAATAAATTACATTGAAAAAGATGGTTTTCCTCCTCTGAAGATTAAGGGCAAATACCTTGAAGGGGGAGAGATCACGATCGACGGGGGTATCAGCAGCCAGTTCATCAGCGCCCTGCTTATGATCGCTCCCATCATGAAGAAGGGATTAATTTTACACCTCACAGGAAGCATTGTATCCTCGTCATATATTGAAATGACACTGAAGCTGATGGCTGAATATGGCGCCGGATACAGTTGGGAAGGGAACACGATATCAGTTTCTTCCGGGAATTATGAGGCAGGTGGTTACAGGGTAGAGTCCGACTGGAGTGCTGCATCATACTGGTATAGCATGGCTTTTGCCGACAGGAATGCAAGGATTCAGCTTTCCCGGCTGAAGCAGAACAGCCTGCAGGGCGACAGTGCCCTTGTTGCGATTTTTAAAGAATTGGGACTTGAAAGTGAATTCGACGGAGAGGAATTAAGGCTAGAAAAAAAGGCTGGTGAGGAACCCGGATATTTTAGTTATGATTTCACATCCTGCCCGGATATAGTTCAATCCATGGCCGTTGCCTTGTGCATTTCCAATATACCCTTTCACTTTTCAGGAACTCAGACCTTAAGGATCAAGGAGACTGACAGGATACTTGCCCTCCGGACTGAACTGAAGAAGCTGGGCTATATTCTTGAGACCGATGAAGCAGGATCCTTCCTCAGCTGGAATAAGAAAAGATGCACCCCTGAATCCGACCCGCTGATCGGGACCTATCATGACCACCGTATGGCCATGGCATTTGCGCCAGTTGCACTTGTAAGGGAAAGCATACTGATCGATGACCCCATGGTAGTTAGCAAGTCGTATCCAAAATTTTGGGAAGACCTTGAAAAGGCAGGCTTTGTTATAGATCTTTTATAATTTGGCAGTAAGGGGCAAGATTCACTGCCTAATATTTGTTCCTTGATTTTTCTTTTAAAATCTCTTTTATAATCTTGCCGAATTCTTTGTCTTTTTGTCGTTTTTCCTTGACAGAACTTGAAAAAAATGCTTGTTCCCGTTTCATTTTCTGGTAGTTGTCATAAGCACCTTCAGAAATATCTCCCGCTTCAACAGCTTTCAGCACTGCGCAGCCATTTTCATGCACATGGGTACAATCATTGAATTTGCAGCTTTTTGAAAGTTCAATGATCGCATCATATGTTCTGTCTATCCCTTCCGGGTCCTCGGTCATTCCAATTTCCCTCATCCCGGGAGTGTCAATAACAATACTATTATTTGGCAGTATTATCAGCTCCCTGTGACTGGTAGTGTGTTTTCCTTTGCTGGTGCTTTCGCTTATGGAATTTGTTTTAAGAATTTCAATCCCTTTCAGGCGATTTACAATAGTTGATTTCCCCACCCCGGAGGATCCAATAAAGCAATAAGTAGTGAAGGGCTCCATATTTTCGGCAAGTGTTTTATAACTGGCGTCATTTTCAGTACTTAGCGGAATAACCAAAACGCCAGGTATCCTGTCGGTGATTTCACTCAGAAGTTTTTTTACCTGGTGTTCATCAATCAGGTCAGTTTTAGTAAGAAGAATGATTGGTTCAATTTTCGCTGTATAACAAATTGCCAGGTATCTTTCAAAACGATTCAAATTATAATCTCTGCCAACTGATTCGACAATAAAT
>CAYSAH010000192.1:0-6379 GCA_964428945.1 uncultured Bacteroidaceae bacterium
AAATCTCCCCAGGAAGAGTTGTAAGGCCATTTATTTCCTGTGTGTTCAGGATCAAGAACTATCGGAGTAAACGCATAATTCCCATCGTTGCGATAGAGAACATCGCCTCGATCCATGAAGCTTAGAACGTAAACATCCATATCCCCGTCGTTGTCAAAATCGCCCCAACTGCTACCTGGTGTTTCCATCGCCTCGCTCACTAGTACATATTCGGGACCTAATGCCAGCAAATCCCCATCATTATTAATATACATTGTATTGGAAATGGGAGTTTCACAGGCTCCCGCAAAACAGATATTTGCTTCAAAAACATCCATATCTCCATCATCGTCAATATCGGCCATAGAAAATGACTGGCTCGCTCCAACACCTTTCTTTGCAAAATCACCAGCTTCAGTTTCCAGGAACGTTCCATCTCCCTGGTTTAAATAGGCAAAGTTTGCTCCAAAGTATACATTGGTAAGAAGGTCCAGGTAACTGTCATTGTTGAGATCTATCCATATAGCATTTACTTCATTCCTTTCTGTAACCTTTTGTCCTTTTACAAAATTTCCCTTACCATCATTCAAAAAGACCTGGCCATCGTTGTATAGATCAGGGTCTCCATCATTATCCATGTCACCCCAATTGCTCCCGGAATTGTGTTTGTAAATAATAGAGGAAAGCAGTCCGTCTTCATACAGTTCGAAGTATCCGCCGCCTTTGTTTGTAAAAAGGAGGTTGGGGCGATTCATGCCTCCAACACCGGTTGAATTGCCAACATACAAATCGAGGAGACCATCGAGGTTATAGTCTACAACATACAATCCCCGTCCCCTGATATTGTCATTGGCAAGAAAACCTGTATCAATTCGTGCGAAAGAAGGGATTTGAGAGAAAGCGTAGCTTGTATGTGCCAGGATTAAAAAACTGATTACTTGCTTCAACGAGAAATTTAACTGCCTTTGGATATTCATGATTATATATTTGTAAAGGCAATTTAGAGAAAGATGAAATCATGTAATTGTAAAAACGCGACAAAGTCAATTTAATCGCGTAAAATTGATGTTCCCACAACTTAATAGAGACTTGTTTTTTTCCATAATTCCAGGTTGTGTACCACAGGTCTTTTTCACATCACGGATAAAATGAGATTGATCGTAATAACCTGAATAATAAGCGAGGTCAGTCAAAGACTCATACTTGCCGGAAGATAGCATTCCAACTGCCGTGTTTATTCTTACCAATTGCAGATAGTTTTTAGGACAAATTCCAAACTCATCTTTAAACCTGCGTTGAAGTGTTCGGGGAGTGATATGATATTTCTCCGCCAGGGAACCAACACTCACTATACCGATGTTTTGCCTGATATAATTGTTCATACTTTGCAGAACAGGATCGATTGGATTCTTATCAATAAATCCAATCAGGAAGTTCTCAAGTTCAGCCTTCATTTCAGCGGGAGTGGAAGACTTAACCATGCGATCAAGAATGATTTCGGTTTTCGCTTTTAAAACATCATTACCATAAAGGGCATATCTCTGAATCTCGGAGTTTGAGAGACTGAATAGCTTTTGAATACCATTTGGTTTAAATACGATCACAAAGCTTTTTATTTGTCTGCTTTCCGAAATAAGGGAATAGATTTCCTGACCTACATCATGAAGGCCAGACATGAAAACCCGGGGATCTTTTACTTCATACTTACCTGGAGAGGTTATGCTGTAATTATCATGATCAAATTGAAAATAGAGCTCCTGATAATCGGAGGGTACAACCTTGAAAGTTCCCTGCAGGGTACCTCTGATGAATTTGTAGTATTCAATGTAAGGTGAGAATAGTGGTGAAGCGGCTAGTATTATGCTGTTTAGGTTCATAAAAATAGTGCCTAATCACATAAAGATAAGAAAATTGAATACAGAAATCAATAATTAGGTTGTTTACAAAAATCCATTACTTTCAAAAAATCTTTTACCAATTCAAGGTTAGATATTTGAATCATACAGTCTACTAAAGAAAAGAGGATGTCTCAAAGTCAATTTGACTTTTGAGACAAGCTCTTTTTTATTTCCAAAGCGTAATGAAAAGTTCTTGAAAGTGAAAGAAAATAAAAAATTTGCTCCAGCCCTCATACTTTTTAGCTATTTCATCCGATATTTCCCTAACCCATCACATTAATAAGTGTTATGGAAAGGAAAAGTCAGGAGTATTCTATCCCGGAAACATTTGTTACCAGCAAAATCTATATCGTCCGCAATAAAAAAATAATGCTCGATAGAGATTTGGCGGAGCTATATGAAGTTGAAACCAGGGTCTTGAATCAAGCTGTAAGCAGAAATATGGAAAGATTTCCTGAAGAATTCATGTTTCAACTGACTCCAGAGGAACCGTAGCGAAGCGGAGCTCGGCGAAGCCAATTTGAAATCTTGAAGTCACAAATTGTGACTTCAAGTTGGGGGGGTACACGTAAAATGCCATTTGCTTTCACAGAATATGGTGTAGCCTTGCTTTCAAGTGTGCTACGCAGTAAAAGAGCAATTCAGGTAAACATTCAAATCATGCTTGTTTTCTCAAAGATCAGAGAAATGCTGCTGGATACACTTAGTATGAAACTTGATATTGAAGAGATCAAAAGGCGCCTGAATAATCAGGATAAAAACCTTGAACTTGTCTTTTCTTACTTAGATGAGCTTATCGAGAAAAGAGACAACACAATAAGCAGAAAACCAATTGGATTTCAAAGAAATAGTGATTAATTCCCAACCCAGGTGGATTCCTTACTGGTTAAGTATTCAATGATCTCCAAAATATGTAAAATTGGAAACGATTTCAAATATGCAAATAATTGCAAAATTGGAATTCATCTAACAATGCTTATGAGAAGGACAGAAATTCCATACTGTGAAACTTAATATACGAATAGGGAATTTCAAATCATCTCGATAGAAATCCAACGATTTCCTTAATATCTAACAACAAATCGAAGTTCGATATTTCGTCTGTCCCCGCTACTAAAGAAACCCGTTGAACTGAATTCAACGGGCTTTATACTTAGATATTAATTTTTTGAATACTCTTCCAGGAAATATAATTGCCGCTTGAAGTTTTCAGATCCTTATGTCCTCCGTATATCACATTCAGGTTTTCGGTTTTTTCACCTGATAGCTTCTGCCAGTATCTCAAGTTTGTGAAATAGTTGTCATTCATAGTCATGCCGGACTTAATCTCATATGCAACCGGTCCCGCGGGTGTATCAATGATTAAATCAACCTCCTGTTTGGTTTTGTTTTGCCAATAATAAAATCTGGGGTTCGTACCTTTATGAAGTCTGCTCTTTATAAGGTCAGTAATGATCAGGTTTTCGAATAAGGCTCCTTTTGAATGAAACGTTTTAACCTGGTTCGGAGATCTTATTCCAAGCAATGAGCAAACCAGTCCTGTGTCATAGAAATAAAGTTTCGGCGATTTGATAATTCGCTTATTGAAGTTTTCGTAATAGGCTTGTAAAAAGTAGATAATGAAACTTGCTTCAAGGATTGATAACCATGATTTTGCTGTATTCGGTGAGATTCCTGCATCAGTTGCTAAAGAATTGAGATTTACAACCTGTCCGGTTCTTCCTGCACAAAGTTGAAGAAAATTTGAAAAATTGTTCAGGTTCTCAATATTTTTAATCTGTCTTACATCTCTTTCTATATAGGTGCTAATATATGATGGATAGAAGAATTCCGGATCAATATCACGGTCATAGATTCCAGGATACATTCCCTTAAAGATTAATTGTTCGTAAGAGTCTGTAATCAGCTTTTCAGCCTGCAATTCAGAAATACTAAAAGGCAATAATTTTAAAATGGCTGCACGACCCGCAAGCGACTGAGAAATGTTTTCAAGTAATAGAAAGTTTTGAGAACCGGATAATACAAAATGGATCTTTTTATTTGTATCGACAATGCCCTGTATATATGAAAATAGCTCGGGAGTTCGCTGAACTTCATCCAGAACAGCTCCTTCAGGAAAATTATTTAAAAATCCGCGCGGATCTTTTAATGCTTCATTTCTAAGGTCAATATCTTCAAGACTGGCATAGGGGAGATCAGAGTATATCGATTTGAGCAGAGTGGTTTTGCCGCTTTGTCTGGGACCAGTCAGGGTAATTACAGGGAACTGCTTCCTTATTTTACCAATTATTGTTGACAATTCTCTGGGTATCATATTGTAAAAGTAATTAATCGTGGACAAATATGCAATCTAATTGAAAATATGTCCAAAAAAATATTTTATCTCTATTTCAGCAGCGTTATTCAGATTTAGAAAGAAATTCAACCACTTCTATCTTCTTGAGTATAACCTTCTTCCAGACCAGGCTCAGAAGCATGCAATTCCTTTCTAATGGCGTCATTTATATATTGATTCAATGAAATGCCCTTTAATGCTGCATTTTGGACTGCCTTTTTATGAAGTTCCGGAGCTAAGCGAATATTGAGGCTTCCTTTATAGGATTTTTCCAGAGGAAGGTGATTGTTTTTGCAGTCTTTAATATGCTCATCCACCATGTACTTAAAACCCTTTTCAAGTTCATCTACGGTTTTCCCCTCAAAGCTTATTAAATCATTTATTCCCTCAACCTTACCATAAAACACTCTGTCTTCAGAGGCAAAGTGTACAGAACCTATAAAACCTTTATATATGATAACATCTTTCATATTAAATTATTTGATTTCAATTCACTAAGCACTAAATCAATTTGATAAGTTTTCAATATATTCCCAGGATGAGGCTTATGAAGTTTAATACTGTGCTTTAACTTCTCGTTGAAAAATACTACCCGAGAACCTGATCCTTGCAATTCTATATAACCAAAGCCGCTCAACATCCTCTTTAATTCATTGTAAGTAAAGTCCTTTGGTCGTGTTAGAAATCTGGAAGTCAGTTTCTCAAATTTTGTCATCCAATTGAAATTTGTAATACAAAATTATAAAAGATATTCCAGAATGCAACTAATAAATAGTGGCATAGTATATTGATGCTTTTTCCTTAGCCAGGTATTTTTTAATAATTCAGAAAGCCAATCAGTTCCCCCAAACCCTTCAACAAATCCAGGTTAGATATTTCAATCACCTTGCCTACTAAAGAGGACTCCTCACCATTTTTGGTGGGGAGTTTTTTATTGATACCCTCTGAAGTCCCTTTAAATTATAACTTTTCGAAGGATTAAGCCCTCAATTATGAAGTTCGATTTCTGACTTAATCCAACTGGCAACCCGCCGGCAGAGGTGATTTCATTTCTGTATCTAATCAGATAATATCCTGGATTGTAAATTTCAGGAAATGTTCCAGGAATACATCATACATTCTTAATTTACCATCCTCTTTTATTATGAGCTGTTTATCCAGCAATGAATTTATAACCCTGTACATGCTGCTGGAACTACCTATTCTTGATATCTCCATAAAGCTTGCAGAAGTTGGATTCTCCACAAATACATATTTTGCTATTCCCTTTAGAACAGAAAATTGTTGCCTGGTGAGTCTCTCTGGCAACTCACTGTAAAAAACACTTTTTTCAAGAATGAATTCTCTGTATAAAAAGTCAAATTCTGAAATGCTTGCAGGTGCTTTGTCCTGGCTATAAAGAAAATTAGCAATTGCCTGCACGTAATAGGTATGTAAGTGGGATATATCAAGAATGTGATTGATGATTTCGGAACTTTATATAAGTTTCGCAATATGCGAAACGCATAATGTGAAACGCAATATGCGAAATATAAGACTTCAGGGGGTACAAATAAGAAACTCCCCATCATTTCTAATAAGGAGTCTTCTCCTTTAGATTGTGGAACACTCGCTTCACTTGCGTTCCTTAAGGAAGATGCTTATAAGCTATCTGGCTCGCATACTACCCTGAATCCAATTCCTTTCATATCTGAAAACCACCAGATGCTTTTAGGTAGCTGACAATCGGTTCTCAACCATGCTTCACTATCGGTAGAAAAACGTGCTGCTGATCTCAGGTCAGCTGCATCAGAAGTATAGCTGCCTCCACGTATCACATATTCAGTACCGACTTCCGGTCCGCGGGGATCAGATACATCTGATCCGCCCTGAAAATATGCATCCTCTGCATACCAGTCTGAACAATACTCAAAAACATTGCCCAACATATTTTTTAGTCCGAAGGGATTGGCATTCACAGCTTCTGGCTCCTGGGTTCTTGCTCCGGAGTTTAGATTATAAACTGTCTGGCTTTTAATGTGAAGTGTATCTGGTCCAAAGATCCGGCTGCGGAGTCCCTTTTCAGAAAGGCGTTTTGGGTCACCTTCAAAGTAATACGGGCTTTCAGTTCCACCCCTGCAGGCATACTCCCATTCAACCTCGGTTGGTAAACGGCAACGCCAACCGG
>CAYSAH010000192.1:6389-7488 GCA_964428945.1 uncultured Bacteroidaceae bacterium
TTGGAAGCCTGTACTTTTTGCCTGTCACTATCGACAACCACTGGCAATAGGTTTGGGCAGCATAATGAGACATGGTAATGGCCGGACGATCCCCGCTTCCCCAACCCTGGTCAGGA
The DNA here is from genome assembly GCA_964428945.1 of uncultured Bacteroidaceae bacterium. Taxonomy (GTDB): domain Bacteria; phylum Bacteroidota; class Bacteroidia; order Bacteroidales; genus M55B112. The sequence goes on from CAYSAH010000192.1 coordinate 6,506, forward strand.
TTTCCAAAGGGAGGAGTAGGTCCGCTGATCCCATCTACTGCATTCTCATTATTTGCATAAACAGTTTCCGGATCAAGCCTTCCTTCCGACATGGTCTGGCTGTAAAATGTCCAGTACGCATCCCAGGTGACCTCAACTTCACCCATAAAGAAAGGTGATACGCTAACTGAACGTACCGGTCCCTCATCCCTTTTACGGAATGCTTCATCGTCTGGACTACCCATTTTAAAAGTGCCACCATTGATGGCCACCATTTTGAATGATACAGAGGTATTTGGCACTTGCTCGGTAAAGTCTGTAAAAGCTGTAACAAGGGCCGGTTCAGTGAACACTTCCCTGAGGTTCTGATCCGATACCGGAATTCCGGCCATTTTCTGATGCTTGTAATTCGGAAGATGATGACCCGCATCGAGATGGCAATTGATACACTTTAGGTCCAGCTCCTCAGCATTGTTATCATAATATAAGTGAGCTTTCCCCCCATCATCTGATATTCCCAGGGGGTATAGGTTCGGGTGGCATTTTTCGCAGCTTTCATTGAAAACAATATCTACTGCATATTCAAGCTCCCGTTTTTGCTGCCAATCAAAGGACTCATGGTCCTTAAACTTATAGGCATACAGGTCATACATTCCCGTTTTCACCTTGGTTTTGAAGTGCTTGAACTCACCCTTTGGTGGAAGGTGACAATCAGCGCAGCCCACCCTGGTTCCGCTTTTTGTCTGATAGTGAACTGATCTCGTCCAGGTCTCATCAGCCTCGGTATGTATATGACAGGACTGGCAATATTCATCCGTACTTGTATTCAGAACCACCCTGTTCGTTCCAAGAATCAACAATGCACCAAGAATACTCCCGGCTAAAGGAAGTATCCATAGCCACCTGGTTTTTAATAATCTGGCACTCATTTAAAATTCTTATTTGCTACCTTTCTACATAGGTGCTTTTGGATCTTTGCCGGGAACAGGAGCTACCCCCTCTTC
>CAYSAH010000193.1:0-6377 GCA_964428945.1 uncultured Bacteroidaceae bacterium
GAAAACCTGCACGGATGCAATAAGCTGGGCAGGAAACCATTTGCGTAAGGATATGAAATTTCATATCGTTGAGGCGCAGGATCTTCCAAAGAAGCATTTTGGTGCAGGACTTGCCCGTAAACTCGTAATGGATGAGGCTGTAAGAAGATTTAATTTAATAGATCATTCCACCGGAATAATTCTTTCCCTCGACGCAGACACAAGTGTTGAGAAAAATTACCTTTCAGAAGCAGCCCGACTTTTTAAAGAGAACAATACTGCAGAAGCCTGTTCCATACGTTTTGAGCATCCGACAGGTGGAAATGAATTTCCTTCCACTGTATATGATGCCATTATCAACTATGAGCTGCACCAGCGATACTATCTGCAGGCTGTGAGGTTAACCGGATATCCATTTGCATATCATACTGTAGGCTCCTGTTTTGCTGTAAGGGCAAATTCTTACTGCCGTCAGGGCGGAATGAGCAAGCGTCAGGCCGGTGAAGATTTTTATTTCATTCAGAAAATAGCGATGCAGGGGAATTTCCTTGAATGTAACTCTACCATGGTCTACCCTTCTCCAAGGCCGTCGGACAGGGTCCCGTTCGGGACAGGTCCGGATATTGCAAGACAGATCGCCACCCCGGGAAATCAGTACACGACCTATAATCCGGTATTATTTCTGCATCTGAAGGATTTCTTCTCGGTAATTACCGAGTTTTATAAGAATAGTGAGCACCCGGATGTAAGCAATGGGTTCAATCCCTGCCTCCAGAAATACCTTGCTGAAACAGGATTTTACGAAGAATTAAATGAAATTCGTGAGAATACAGGCTCTGAAAAGACATTCAAACAACGGTTCTACAGGAAATTCAATATGTTCTGGATATTAAAGTACCTCAATTATGCTGAAGAACATGGGGTATCAAGGATTGAAGTCGCAATTGCTGCATCAGAGATGCTAAAGATGCTGAGTATGAAGGCGCGCAGTTATAGTAAGCGGGAATTACTTGAGGTTTTCAGGGTATTGGATGCCATATCCCAATAGTCGTTTAAGAACCATGGTCCTAATATTATAAATACCACATATCCAGGTGTGTTTATTGATTTTTAAACCGATGACCAAGCGCTCTGAGGTGTTGTATAATATCTTTTAATAGGGAGCATAAGCCATTATATTTGCAAGTAAATTCTGAGCTGTCAGAGGTTCAATAATCTGTGGTTGAAAGTTAAATCTTTCCTTCAACCCTCGACTCTCTTCACTAAACTTATTAGACTTATGCCAAAAGGAATTTTTAAAATACCACTTGCGAAGAATGAGCCGGTATTATGCTACAAACCTGGTTCACCAGAAAGGATCGAATTAAAAAAAGAAATTGAAAGAATGCGGTCAGAGGTGATCGACATTCCAATGATAATAGGCGGGAAAGAGGTAAGGACTGATAATACTGTTTCCATACACCCTCCCCACGACAGGAAACATTTGCTGGGACATTTTCACAAAGGAGATGCAAGTCATGTACAGATGGCCATCGATGCAGCATTAAAAGCCAGGGAGGAATGGGCAAAGTTGCCATGGGAGCACAGGGCTTCAATTTTTCTTAAAGCTGCAAAATTGCTGTCAGGGCCTTACAGGCAAAAACTGAATGCTGCCACCATGCTCGGGCAGTCTAAAAATGTATTCCAGGCAGAGATCGACAGTGCGGCCGAACTTATCGATTTCTTCCGTTTCAATGTGCAATACATGACGGAGATTTATTCTCAGCAACCATTTTCGCCTGAAGGGATCTGGAACAGGGTGGAATACCGTCCGCTGGAAGGATTCATATTTGCCCTGACACCTTTTAACTTTACATCCATTGCAGGGAACCTCCCATCATCCCCGGCAATTATGGGAAACACGGTGGTTTGGAAATGTTCCAATACGCAGGTTTATTCGGCCAGGGTGATCATGGATATCTTCATGGAGGCTGGCTTACCAAAAGGAGTTATCAACCTTGTATTTGTTTCCGGTCCGGTGGCAGGTAACGAAATCTTCAGCCACAGGGAATTTGCAGGAATCCACTACACCGGATCAACCGAGGTATTTCAGAATATTTGGAAAACGATCGGGAACAACATCCATAAATACAAATCATATCCCAGGATAGTCGGGGAAACCGGTGGTAAGGATTTCATTTTTGCCCATCCCACGGCTGACATTGACAAACTTATTGTTGCTCTTGTAAGAGGTGCTTTTGAGTACCAGGGACAAAAATGTTCGGCAGCTTCGCGGGCTTATATACCGAAAAGTCTGTGGCCGGAAGTTAAGGAAAAGCTTGGCCATATGATATCGGACATTAAGATAGGGCCTCCTGAAGATTTCACCAATTTCTACAATGCAGTTATTGATGAAGCTTCCTTCGATAAACTAGCAGGATTTATCGACAGGGCAAAATCTGATAAAGACGCTGAGGTGATCATCGGCGGAGGCTATGATAAATCAGAAGGATTCTTTATTGAACCAACTGTTATTCAAACTATTGATCCGCATTATATTACAATGGAGGAGGAACTTTTTGGTCCCATACTTACAATTTATGTTTATCCGGACGAAGAGGTCGATGAGACTGCCGACATCCTTAATAACACCTCTATATATGCATTAACCGGTGCAATTTTTGCAAAAGACAGGTCTGCCATCGAGCACCTTACCAGGAAATTCGTTGATTGCGCAGGAAATTTCTATATCAACGATAAGCCAACCGGAGCTGTTGTAGGTCAGCAACCATTTGGAGGAGCAAGAGGATCCGGAACGAACGACAAGGCTGGTTCCTTCCTGAACCTGATAAGATGGGTATCTGCAAGAACGATCAAGGAGAATTTCTCCGCCCCTGTTCACTACAGTTATCCTTTCATGGAGAAAGAATAGAAGGAATGATGGGCAGCAAGCTGCTGTTTTAACCGCAGAGGGCGCAGAGGAACGCTGAGTTTTTGAAGGGCAGGACGTGCAGGGGGAGAGGGTTCACAGATTGACACAAATAGGACACAGATAAGCAGCAAGCTGCTTTTTTAAATACAGGGAAAGTTTGATCCGTCCACCGGCACCTAAAGTGCCTGGCGTACCTAAAGTAAAAGAATTGCCGCTAGTTCCTCGCGCCTTGTGCCTTGTGCCTTGCGCCTCGACTCGGTCTGCCCCGTGCTCCATGCTAATAGGGCTTTAGGCTGTAGACTGAAGGCTGTAGGCTGTAGGGTTGGATCCCGGTCAACAAGATGCCTTGCCCCTCGACTCAGCTCGATTTGCTCGATCTGCCCGGTGCTCCGTGCCCTGTGCTTTGTGGTCCACAAATGGACACAAAAGGACACAGATGGGCAGCAAGCTGCTGTTTTAACCACAGAGGGCGCAGAGGAACGCTGAGTTTTTGAAGGGCAGGACGTGCAGGGGGAGAGGGTTCACAGATTGACACAAATAGGACACAGATAAGCAGCAAGCTGCTTTTTTAAATACAGGGAAAGTTTGATCCGGCCACCGGCACCTAAAGTGCCTGGCGTACCTAAAGTAAAAGAATTGCTGCTAGTGCCTTGCGCCTTGTGCCTTGCGCCTCGACTTGGTCTACCCCGTGCTCCATGCTAATAGGGCTGTAGGCTGTAGGCTGTAGGGTGTAGGCTGAAGGCTTTAGGCTGTGGGCTCTGCGCTTTACGCTGTAGGGTTGGATCCCGGTCAACAAGCTGCCTTGCCCCTCGACTCAGCCCGATCTGCCCGGTGCCCCACGCTCTGTGCTCTGTGCTCTGTGCCCTGTGCCCTGTGCCCTGTGCTTTGTGGTCCACAGATGGGCAGGGATGTGAAGCAGACCTTATCCTTTGTGATTCTCTGTGCTTCTTTGTGCTTCTTTGTGTAACAGCTATATCAGAGAGGTTCGCAAGGTTTTTAACCTGCAGAATACCCGGAAAGGTGATAATTTATAAATTAACTGTCATATAGAACATATTATGATTCATTCTTAAAATGGCCCGATAAACATTAAAGCCAATTCAGAACCCACATTTACAATTCCTGTTGAGAACTTAGTGGAAATTTGAGAATGGAATGTATTAGATTTGTTCTATGAAAAATTTCTGGAAGATCATTTGGCCGTACCTTAAAAACAAGCATGTGATTACACTTATTGGCTTTGCAGTATGGCTTACATTTTTCAGTCAATACAGTCTTATGGAACGTGCCCGGCTGGCAAAGAATCTTTCTCAGCTAAAACAGGAGAAAGAATATTACCTTAATCAGATCAAACGCGATTCTACCCGTCTCCATGAACTAACCACGGACGATAATAACCTTGAGAAATTTGCCCGTGAACAGTATTATATGAAGAAGAAGAATGAAGATATTTTTATAATTATTGAAGATAAGTAGTCACCTGATCAATACATTCATGATCTCTCCGAAAAAGAAACGGTGAAAATCACTTTTGGGGTAGTTTTTTAATGCAATTTCAGGACGAAGAAAGTTTTCGGATTTAAAATTATCCTGGTAGATCTTTTTACATTCCATTACAAGCCGGGCCTGCTCAAAATAAACATTGCCCGATGCAGTCTCAAGGGGGATTAGTCCCGTTTCTTTAATTTTATCATAGTCACGTCCGGATTTGGCTCCGCAAAAACGAAGAATTTCCCGGTCTTTCTCCTCAAAGAAAGAGAGGGTGAAATCATCGTAGCGATTTGCAAATCCATATGTGTGGCGTTGGGGCCTGATATAACAAACTGCAACAGGCATGTTCCAAATGATACCCATGTGCCCCCAACTGGCTGTCATTGTGTTTACATCTCCCCTTTTACCGGCGGTGATCAGCATCCAGTCCTTATCGAGCATTTTAAAAACGTTGTCACTGATATCAAAAGGGGAAATTTTTTTGAACATAATCCTAATTCTTCAGATTGGTAGTTAGTTATTAAAATTTATGCGAACACGAAGCTGATTTACCTTATTAAATGGATTTTACCTGGCATTCTTTGATTTGATTTTCTTTTTTGGCTTTACAGATTTGACGGTATTCTTATTAAGGGCATGTTTCCTTACAAATGCATATAATACCAGCAATACCGACATGAAGGCACTAATCCGGGCCAGATAGTCTCCATGCTTAACATAGAAAGTCAGGTGGTCATTGGCATTCAGGACACCCTTCATCGCAGATCTTTGCCACCAACCTATCCTGTCTGTTTCTTCCCCTCGCTGATTGATAAAACTGCTGATTCCGGTATTGGCTGAGCGGGCAATGCTTCTCCGGGTCTCAATGGCCCTGAGGCGGGCATAACTGTTATGTTGCCTGTGACCCGGGGTGTCTTTCCACCAACCATCATTCGTTATAATGAATATCAGGTTCGCACCTTTATCCTTTATATAATCAGTTACATATTCCCCAAAAACAGATTCCCAGCAAATCACCGGAGCCACTTTCAGTCCATCCTGTGGTGAAACGAAAACATCCCTTTCTTCCTGTGTTCCATGACTGCGGGTTATCCCCCCAAGATCAATGGCAAGTTTCTGCATGAATTTATATTTATTGAAAGAGGGCATCCATTCAGCACCTGTAACCAGTAAAGATTTATGGTACATCTGGATATTATGTGTGGTGTCGAGTTGAAGAGCACTGTTATAACTGTCGTAATAAAATGCCCCGCTGCTCACAGGTTTCGCCGTTGAAGTGAGGATTTCTCCCTTTTCATACCTTTTCAGTGTCATGGCTCCAACAATAAAATTAACGCGGGGATATTCATCAATAAATTCATACAATTTCAGGATCTCGGAATGATACTCCATTGAATGATGCCAGACAGAATTATTAAGGAATGTTTCCGGCGCAATAACATAGTCTGTCGAAAATGAAACCAGGGATTTTGCCTCTTCCAGAAGATAGGCGGTTTGCTGCTCCTGTGGCATATCGACAAATTTTTCCCAAGGATCTATATTTGGCTGCAGAACGACACACTCGTAAGGTCGGTATTCTTCTTCGTAGGTATAATACCTGGTCAGCGAAAATACAATAGGAATAATCAGAAAACCAAGCACCCAACTAATTGAATTTCGATTTCCCTGGAAGGAAAGATTATTTCTTAGTCCATTTATTAATCTGAACAAAAGAATGTTCATGATGATGACCCATAGGCTGCCTCCGAGTGTTCCGGTTATTTCATACCACTGGATAAATTTAATGTCATTAGCAAAGGCATTTCCAAAAATGGTCCATGGGAAATTGACCTGGACATTCAGAAAGAGGAACTCAAATGACAACCAAAGGACGATCAGGGAGAGATATCCAAGTCTCGGTCCTGTTTGTCGCCTGACATAATGGAAAAGAAGGAAAGGAACTACCATAAAGGATGTATTCACAATAAGTGCAGCAACAAGAGCGACAGGTACTGAG
>CAYSAH010000193.1:6387-7436 GCA_964428945.1 uncultured Bacteroidaceae bacterium
CCCACCATACAGTAAGCAGGGTAAAAAGCATGAATGTTATGGTAGCATAGAGAATAACTTTCCCGGTTTTATATTCTTTTCTTCTCTGGTAAAGATCCTCCTCAACAAGCAACAAGGGAATCAGACCTATAAACATAATGAATCCAGATCCCCATTGATAAAACGCAGGAGAAAGAAGTAGTCCTGATAATATGGAGAGAAGGATTCTTGTATAGTTTTTCATCGGATTCTATTCAGTTCACAAATATAAGAAAGTGCAGGCAGAGTATATCCTTTTTGAAGATTGATTTGAACTGAGGGAAGAAGGAATTGCTTTCTTTGTGTCTCATTCGATCCGGCATAGCTCTCCTTTGGGAATGTCAACTATGGTATTGAAAAGTAAATCGCAGCTGACACCATGGAATGAGTGATCTGTATTCACTGTTCCCGGCAACAGGGAACAAGTAATCAATTAAGCATTATATTTGCATATTATGGCAAGAAACAACAAATTAATTGAAACCGATGAGCTTATGAATGCTGCCAGGCTGAACAGGTTTGGGAGTGCAAGCGTTGGTCGGGTATTAATGACTTTGTTGAGGATCAACAGGATAAATAAGCTTTACGAAGAGGTCAATACCAGGCAGGGAATTGATTTTATTGATGGATTGATTGAAAAACTCGAGCTTGAATATGAGATCCGGGAAGAAGAACTGGAACGTATTCCAAAAGAGGGTGCATTTATAACCGTATCCAATCATCCTTTTGGCGGAGTTGACGGTATGCTTCTTGTGAAAGTAATATCTTCGGTAAGGAGTGATATTAAATTACTTGCCAATTACCTGCTTCAACGCCTGGAACCGGTTTCAGAATATATATTTCCAGTGAATCCATTTGAGGAAAATATTGACAGTGCTTCGAATATTTCCGGTATTAAAATGGCTCTTCAGCATCTGAGTGAAGGCAAAGTAATGGGGATCTTTCCTGCAGGAGAGGTTTCAAGTTATAACCAGGATAATTTTGGGAAGACAGACCGACAGTGGCAGACCCCGGCCCTTAAGATGATCAGG
>CAYSAH010000194.1:0-2395 GCA_964428945.1 uncultured Bacteroidaceae bacterium
CGGCATCAACAACTGTATGAGCAAATTTACAAACATTACCCCTGTTATATCCAAGGTATTCTTCATCTGTGCAAGGCACATGCTGATAATCACGTCCTTCAGCACCTCCATGAAATGAAATTATAACTACATCACACAATGAATCCAGTTTTTGAACGATCCTTGCTGCTCCTTCATAATCCTTAAGGTCCATGGTTCCAACATGCGGTGCAAATGCTGCAAAACCATATTTTATTCCATTTTTTTCAAATATGACATAGGGTTTACTTGTGAACCCTGCAAAAGGAATTCCAGACTCCTCGAGTCGTTCAGCCGTCCTGATCCTTCCTTCATAGCCGAAATCATTTATATGATTATTAGCCACACCCAGCAAATTATATCCGGCATCAAGAATGCAGTCAAGGTAAGCATCAGGCATCCTGAAAACATAACAAACCTTGGGATCCTTGCATTCCTTCGCTGTTCCTCCTTCAGCACAGAATACCCCTTCCAGGTTGCCGAAAGTCACATCACCTGATCTGAGTATGTCCCGTACCGGATCGAATAAGCGGCTGCAATTGCCCCCTGGAGGAAGATAGCTTTCATCGGGGTAATTTGTTCCGGGCATTATATCGCCGGTTCCTATTATACAAAGTGTATCCGGTAATTCAGTGGTTTTTGCAAGCTCTGATAAATGCAGGCTGTCGCCAGGAACTGGCAGGATGATTATACTCCCATCTGCTGCATTTTCAGGCAAATCCTGAAAGGAGGTGTCAACCTTAGGTAATTCCCCGGCTAAATCTGAATGGAGGGTTGAACTATCTGCCTGAATAATAAATTTTGATACAATTGTCGCAGTATCAAGTGCAGTTCTTACGGGATCAACGGGATGAATTTTTGTTTCAGATATCGATTGTCTTGTTGAGAAACAGGATGAAAGAATTAAGATTAACGAGAGGATAAGGAACCTGTATAACTTCCACATAACTAATTTATATCGAAGGATGGATCTGCTTTTGCAAGCAGGTTGATCATCTTATCATACTCTTCTGGTGAAAGGTCGTTTGCGTAATAATTAATCGGATTAACCGCTACATTGTTTACCCATACTTCGTAATGGAGGTGTGGTGTTGTTGACAAGCCAGTATTGCCTATAAGTCCGATTACCTCTCCGCGTTTAACCTTCTGTCCCGGTTCTACCAGGAATTTATTACAATGTCCATACAAGGTTTTATAACCGTATCCATGATCAATGATGATCTTTTTTCCATAACCTCCGGTTGTATAATTTGCCTGAATGACCACCCCGTCGGCTGTTGCATAAATCTTGGTCCCCCTTGGGGCTGTCAGATCGATCCCGTTATGGGGACGATATGTTTTGAGAATAGGATGAAGGCGCATCCCGAAAGATGAACCAAATCGTATAAGCTCATTCAGGCTTACCGGCTGTATTGAAGGTTTTGCAGCCATCCTCTCTTCCTTGGTCCTGGCCAGATCGATTACTTCATCAAAAGATTTTGATTGTATAACTATCTGCCTTGATATCTCATCCATACTCAAATAGGTATCGATCAACAGATCTGAATAGGGTTTATTTTCCAAAGCCATATACTGATGTGATCCACCGGTACCAGCTTCTCTTTTCGTTGAAGGTATTGGATTTACTTCGAAAAATACCCTGTAAAGCTGATCATCATTTCGAGCGATCCTTTGCAGTTCTTCCCTGTATTCAAGCAAATCCCTGTTTATAAGTTCGATTTCGTACTTTAATCCCTGTCTTTCAGCAATAAGTCGTTTCAATTTTGGACTTTGAACAACGTCTTCACTGATCTTGAAAATTACAATTACCAATACAATAACAAAGAATCCAAATTTTAAAAAATTAATGAATCTCTCCTTGGGAGATGACTCTAATCGTTCATATTGAAGCGTACTGGGGTTGAAATAATACTTTGTCATCGCTGATGCAATATAGTAAAAAGCATTATCAATCAAAAGATTGACCCGAATTTTTAGATAAAATGATCATCTGGTCATATGCCTCTGGTGATAATTCCATAAAATAGAAATTCACCGGATTTACTGCCTTATCATTGAAATGAACTTCATAATGCAGGTGTGGGCCTGAAGAGAGTCCCGAATTCCCGACCGTACCAATAATATCCCCTCTTGAAACTGACCTGCCCTGAATGGCATTTATATCATTGAGATGCGCATATACAGATTTTAATCCATATCCATGGTTAATAACGATCATATTCCCCGATCCCCGTCTGGATCTCAATACAAGCTCAACACTACCAGCAGCAGTTGCAAAAACCGGAGTTCCAACTGGTGCCGTATAATCCATCCCTTCATGGAATTTCCTTATTTTATAGATCGGATGCATACGGTATCCAAATCCGGATGCTGTCCG
>CAYSAH010000194.1:2405-7404 GCA_964428945.1 uncultured Bacteroidaceae bacterium
TTTCTATAGGCTGTATTGACGGAATAAATTGAAGCATTTCGGCTTTATCTTCACTTTTTATTCTAAGGATATCATAGTCAAGTTTCTCATCCCGTGCTTTATTCAGCAAGGAATCCAGCCTACTGGCAGTTGTCATAACGATCTTTTCATCCGAAATATTTTTAAGTTCAGCATAAGGGACGAACTCAAATTCAGCCAGATCCGATTCAGCCGGTTCTGTTTCAAATATCAATCTGAAGATATTTTCATCCGTTTTATTAATCTCCTTAAAAACTGTATCAACAGTGGATTTCCTCTCTTGCAATATCTGGTACTGCCTTTTCAGTTCCTCATTTTCACTTCTTACCATCCTTTCTTTCGGACTATCAAAAAGCAATATAAAAAAAAGGTTCAGGATAAAAGCACTTGCCAGTCCGGCGAAGATGTATGCAATGACACGCCAGAAACGAACCCGAAAATTATTTTCGAGCTTCCTGAAATTCATTTCGTCGGGATTGTACTTAAATCTTGAATTCACCTAAAAATATTTCGGTGAAAATAATAAAAAAAAGCGTGTTTCTGATTAATTTCTATTCCGACAGGGCTCGATTTGCGATGATCTCAAATTCCTCAGGAGTCAGATCTTCAAAAAAGAAATACATAGGATTGATCGCAATATCATTAAAGTGAATTTCATAATGCAGGTGAGGTCCGGTAGATCGCCCACTGTTCCCCAGTGTTCCAATAACCTGTCCCCTCTTTACGGAATCGCCAGGTTTAACATATAGTTTGAGCAGGTGAGCATAGCGACTGGTATAACCAAAACCGTGGTCGATCAATATCTCATTACCGTAACCAAATTTGCTCACTTCAGCAAGTTTAACAATTCCATCACCAGTGGCATAGATCTTTAATCCATATTCACCTGCCAGGTCGATACCCTGGTGAGGCCTCCTAAAATTAGTGAATGGGTCATTTCTGGTTCCAAAAGTTGATGTAAGCCAAAATGACTCAGCTGGTGAAATGGGCTGTATAAGAGGTTTACTGGCAAGAAGTTGTTGATTATTTAAGGCAGCTTCCTGAAGATCTTCAAATGAGCTGGACTGTATCATCGCCTTAGAAAGCACTTTGTCAATCTTGTCAAATACATCTATTACCATATCAGGATTTGAGATCGATTTGAGCGAGGAATGCATTACAGCACCTCCGGTACCTGCATCCCGGATGGAAGCAGGAAGCGGATCCATACCAAATACGGAGCGATATAACCTGTCATCTTTCCTTTGAAGCTGTGATAGCAATTCTTCATCCTGATTAAGCTCATCCCGGAGCAAAATATATTCTGATCTTAATTGCTCATTTTTACTCTCATAATATACCAGACGGGGACGCATTCCGACTGCGGAGGAAATCACAACTGCGCAAATTATTGCACCTGTAATAACTCTTTGTTTTACAGGACGTTTATCCTCCTCAATACGTAATGTATCAGGGTTTAATCTATATTTTCGACTAAAAATGTTCACCATTCAGAGGCTAAAAATAAAAAACCAAAGCTAATTTCCCAATAATAAGTGAAATAAATTATTTTACTGCATTTGAAGTGCAGGGTAAAAATTCCATGATACTTTTGTACGTAACTTGTTGAAAAAGGTTCTAAAATTGTAAATTTGGGCTGAATTAATTGCATATGACTTCTAAAGAAATCCGTAACGCCTTCCTTAATTATTTCAGGGAAAAGGACCACAAGATAATTCCTTCTGCCCCCATGGTAATAAAAAATGATCCCTCCCTGATGTTTACAAATGCAGGAATGAATCAGTTTAAGGATTATTTCCTGGGCAATAAAATTCCCGAATCACGTCGCATTGCCGATACGCAGAAATGCCTGAGAGTTGCCGGAAAACACAATGACCTGGAGGAGGTTGGACATGATACCTACCATCACACAATGTTCGAGATGCTTGGAAACTGGTCCTTTGGTGACTACTTTAAGCGTGAAGCGATAGAGTGGGCATGGGAATTTCTGACAGAGGTTGTCAATCTCGATAAGGACCGTTTTTATGTTACGGTATTTGAAGGAGACAGTGAGGATAAGGTCGGAAAGGATGAAGAAGCTTATAGCTACTGGAAAAAATTACTTCCCGAGGATAGGATCCTCAACGGGTCGAAAAAGGATAATTTCTGGGAAATGGGTTCCACCGGACCCTGCGGCCCCTGCTCAGAGATACATATAGACCTGAGGAACGATGAGGAAAGAAAAAAAGTTTCAGGTAAATCCCTTGTGAATATGGGCCACCACCTGGTCATTGAGATCTGGAATCTTGTCTTTATTCAGTATAACCGTAAGGCCGACGGATCATTGCAGCTACTTCCTGAAAAACATGTTGACACAGGAATGGGATTTGAAAGACTGTGCATGGCTCTTCAATCAAAGGAATCAAATTATGATACTGATGTTTTCAGTCCGGTGATTGATAAAATAGGGGAACTTGCCGGATTTAAATATGGTGAAAATGAGGAAAAGGACATTGCAATGCGCGTCATCGCAGACCACCTGAGAGCTATATCTTTTTCCATCGCTGAAGGACAGCTTCCTTCAAATAATAAAGCCGGTTATGTGATCCGTAGAATACTCCGGCGGGCAATACGCTATGCCTATACCTACCTGGAACAGGGAAATCCATTTATCTACCAGCTTGTACCTTCGCTTGTTGAGGTTTTAGGGGAAACATTTGTTGAACTTAGTGCTCAGAAAGAACTTATTACAAAAGTAATATTTGAAGAGGAACAATCCTTTTTGAATACACTCGAAAACGGGATAAGAAGACTCATGCAAATGAGAGAGTCAATGGAAATCAGGAATGATAAACAGCTCGATGGAAAACTTGCTTTCGAACTGTATGATACATTTGGCTTTCCACTTGACCTTACAGAACTTATCCTTCGTGAGAACAACCTTAGGGTTGATAACGAAGGATTCTTCAGAGAAATGGAAATTCAGAAAAAGCGGTCAAAGAATGCTGCAGCCATAGACAAGTCGGACTGGGTTGTACTTCAGGATGATGAAGTAGAAGAGTTTACCGGTTACGACTACAGTTCAAATGAAATAAGGATAACCCGTTACAGGGAAGTTACTACCAGGGATAAAAAGTTTTACCACCTCGTTTTCAATGTCACCCCGTTCTATGCAGAAAGTGGCGGACAGGTAGGTGACAGCGGTATCCTGGAAAACAAGATTGAAAAAGTAATCATAATTGATACACAGAAGGAAAACGACCTGATCATCCATATATCAGAACAATTACCTGAAGACCCTGCAGCAAAGTTTACCGCGAGGGTTAATGAATCCGACAGGAGTCAGACAGCAAGTAACCATACCGCGACACACCTCGTACATTATGCGCTAAGAAAAGTGCTTGGATCCCACGTTGAACAAAAGGGATCACTGGTAGGCCCTTCAATGTTCAGGTTTGATTTTTCTCATTTTCAAAAAGTCTCCGATGAGGAGATCAGGCAGGTTGAACAAATTGTGAATCAACTAATTCGTCAAAACATTCCTCTTGATGAACGAAGGTCGATCCCTATTAAGGAAGCTTTAGAGATGGGTGCCATGTCATTATTTGGAGAAAAGTACGGGGATATGGTCAGAGTTATAAGGTTTGAGGATTCGATAGAATTGTGCGGAGGGATCCATGCCAGGGCAACCGGTCAGCTTGGTTTTTTCAAAATAATAAAGGAATCGTCCATTGCTGCCGGAATTCGGAGGATCGAAGCAATCACGGGAGTCGAGGCAGAAAAATATATTTATGGACTTTTAGATAACCTTGAAATGATCTCAAGTCAGCTTGAAAATCATTCCAATATAGTTGATGCTGTAAGAAAGATTGTATCGGAACACTCTGAGCTGAGTAAACAAGTAAACAATTTCAAAAAAGACGCCTTCAATGTTGCTATAGATGGGTTAAAAAACAGGAGTGAAAAGATCGGGGATATTAATTTTATTTCGGAGATCCTTCCGCTGGCTGATGCCGAGATGCTTCGTGATGCTGCATTTCGCTTAAAAAACGAAGTTGAAAACCTTGTGCTTGTACTTGGAAGCAGTCTGAACCAGAAAGCACTGCTTGTAATAATGATCTCTGAAAATATTGTAACTGAAAAGGGCCTCAATGCTTCCAATATGATCAGGGAAATTTCAAAAGAAATCGTGGGAGGTGGAGGAGGCCAGCCTTTCTTCGCCACTGCAGGTGGTAAAAAACCGGAAGGTTTAAAAGCTGCGATCAGCCAGGCAAAAGAGCTAATTAAAAAGCAATAAATTCCCTGGCATGGATCGTATCCATGCTTCACGTATAAGTCCTGTGGAATTCGCTTTGTGAGCCCGGTAAAGCCATTAATACCAAGCGCTTGTCTGCAAGATGTTGCAAGTTAAAATGGCTGTACGGCGGAATTGAATGCAAAGTTGAATTAGGTCCTTAAGAACAATTTATATTACAAATCCTCATTTTAAGACAGAAAAATCATTGTCATTCGAAAATTCTTTCAATAATTTTTATATCATATATTATTGATTACTTGATTCTTATAATATTTCCTCCGAAAATAAAGTCAGCTTCCAAATTACATCATTCGAAATATTGTCAAAGAAATCCTATTTTAGCAGCAAAACCACCAAGTAATGGAAATCACGAGAACTTTTGATCTTATTGATCAGATCGACCAGAAATATGGTCATAAGGAAGATATGCTGGCAGCAAGGGCAGATGGCACCTGGCAGAAATATACTTCCAGGGAATATGTAAACACATCATATGCAATTGCATACGGTTTATTGTCCCTTGGACTCAAAAAAGGAGATAAAATCGCCACCATAAGTAACAACCGGCCGGAATGGAATTTTATGGATATGGGGATGTCCATGGCTGGAATTGTCCAGGTGCCAATATACCCAACCATCAGCGAGGAAGAGTATGCATATATCCTTCACCATGCAGCACCAAAACTTGTGGTTCTCTCAGACAAA
>CAYSAH010000195.1:0-7385 GCA_964428945.1 uncultured Bacteroidaceae bacterium
GATTCATTAATATACAAAAGTCTAAATTGTCGAGAATTTTATTTTTTTTTCTGAAAATTAGTCTTTTTCGTGCCAGGTTTTCAAATCTATATTCATTTTTTACACCTGTGCTGAAGCGACTTAACTCTTTTTCTTGCTTAGCCTGAGTAGCAAATATCCAGCAATACCTGAGAGAATTGAACCAATCAGGATACCGATCTTGGCTGAATTTGTCAATACAGGATTCCCTGCAAATGCCAGGTTTGATATAAAAATCGACATGGTAAAGCCTATACCTGCAATGAAAGCTACTCCGAATACATGCAGAAAATTAACGCCTTCAGGCAGTTCTGTCAGCTTTAATTTCAGCCCGATAAAGGTAAGAATGGGTATACCGATCGATTTCCCTGCAAACAGTGCGATAATTATAATAAAAACGATATTCCAGTCTATACCGAGATTAACATCGAAAACCACGCCTGCATTTGCCAGAGCAAACAAGGGCATAATGAAAAAAGCAACCCAGTAATGCAATTTATGCTCTAAGTGCTGTAATGGAGATTGTACCTTTTCTGTCCAGTCTTCAAGGTCATCGATTTGTTCGATCTGCATCTTGGAGAGAATAATTGACTCTTTAGCTTCATTAACTTCCATTTTTTGTATGATATCACTAAGTTTTCTCCTGAAGGTCCTGACTTTAATAACCCGTTTTATAGGTACTGTGAAAGCCAGCAATACTCCTGCAATAGTGGGATGAATTCCTGCCTTAAGCAAAAGAAGCCAAACCAGAGCTCCAAGAGCGATCCAGAGATATTTTGAATAGAATTTATAGAAACCAAGAATCGCGAGAAGAAGCACTGGAATTATCGCCAGCAGGATCAGTGAAAATTTGATCTCTTCACTATAAAATACTGCAATTACCAGTACCGCGCCGATATCATCGACTATGGCGAGAGCTGTGAGGAAAACTTTTAATGCAAGGGGCACACGTTTCCCAAGTGCATTGATAACAGCAAGTGAAAATGCAATATCTGTGGCCATTGGTATTCCCCAGCCAGCAGCTGCATCCCGGTTATCATTCAATGAAATGAACAGTAAAACTGGTAAAATCATACCACCAATAGCAGCAAATAATGGAAGTGCAGCTTTTCTTGGGGTATTTAGCTCACCGATCAGCAATTCTCTCTTGATCTCAAGCCCGATAAGAAAAAAGAACACCGCCATAAGGGCGTCATTGATCCATAACATGATCGGCTTGGAAAGGCTGAAGTTGTCGGCATCCAGCCCTATCCGGTATTGCCAGATAGACTGGTAAAGGTCTCCCCAGGGTGAATTGGCCCAGAAGATGGCGATCAGGGTGGCTCCAAGAAGCAGGTAGCCTCCTAAACCTTCTGTCTTAACGAATTTCTGAAACGGGTTTGCTATTATCTTTTCCAGGTCCATTAGTCTATTTTAATTTTAATTCAAACTCCAGGGATTGATCAGCTTCATCATTAAATATAAGGTATTTGTTTACTAGTTTTGAGCCGTCTTCAGATATCTCAGCTTTCCCGGAT
Source organism: uncultured Bacteroidaceae bacterium (assembly GCA_964428945.1). GTDB lineage: Bacteria > Bacteroidota > Bacteroidia > Bacteroidales > M55B112. Next base: position 1,536 of record CAYSAH010000195.1, read on the forward strand.
TTAACTTTTTTTATTTTCATACCGTAGAAAACGACCTCATTAACATAAGCAACTTCAGAGAAAAGCGAGGCAATATCCATTCCCTCAACATCCATTTCGTCGCCTCCCAATTCGTTTTTTATTAGGTCAAGAAAGTTGCCCGCAGTAGTTCTTTCGAATGTTTTTTTATTGAATTTATAGTATTCAGGAATTCCTTCATATTCTTGTTCATATATTACTGCCATACCCATATTCAATGCATCTATATTTGAGAAATCGAAGCCGCTTTTAACAACATATCCTTCCATTTCTGAAGTAAAGGTGATATTTGAGATACCTTCAATTTCCTCGAGCTGCGAGCGTGTATTCTCATACTCTGCCTCCATATCAGAAAACGGACTTGCTGTTTCCCCGTCTTCGCTACCACCTAGTCCTTCCATCATCAATTTCACCTGGCTCAGATCAATGACCATACTGAAAGAACCGGAACCATCCTTATTGATGTTCAGGATTTCTTTTATCTCAAAACACGATTGAAAGGTAAGTGCAACCAGGATTACAACTGCCGGAATTAATTTGAATTTTTTCATGTAGGATTGTTTAAGTTTTTAATAAACACAGATACCAAAGAAATGTTAGCGAGATTTCTTTTTTTTCATCACACTAATCTACTATTTTTACCTTGAATTAATTCCTGACTAACCAAATATCGTGATGAAAATCTTTTTTAAAGCTTGCTTATTCATAATCCTGTGTGGTCTTACATTTGCATGCAAGGCTCCTGTGCCTGAAAAACCTGTTAAAAATGTGGTTGTGATTGTCGGAGATGACCATACTGCAAGCGTGGTTGGATGTTATGGTAATTCAATGATCAGAACACCAAATATTGACCGGCTCGCCGCAGAAGGCACGATTTTTACCAATGCATACTCCAATGCTCCGGTTTGCAGTGCATCCAGGCAATCACTTCTGACAGGCAAATACCCTCATGCGACCGGCGTGACTTTACTGAGTACAGCATTTGATGACCTGGAAAACTTTACCATTGCTGAGCGCCTGCGTGACGAGGGCTACGCTACTGGAATTGTTGGTAAAACGCATTTCAATAACCGGGAAGCACCTTATCCAGACCATGGATTTTCTGTGATGATCGACCACGGAGCCTATAAAAAATGGTTCATTGAAAAAAACATGGAACCCATTCCGGATTCTGTAAAAGTTCTTCCCCGGTGGTTGCCGTTTCATGATCCTGCAAGGATATGGCTGAATGCTGACGTACTCCCCACACCTGTAAGGGAAAACTTTGCTACAGGGGCATTTGATGCTGAAAATGCTATAAATTTCCTGGATGAATTCAAGGATACCTCCTTTTTTCTGTGGGTTGGCTTTCATGAACCACATTCACCATTTAATTTTCCGGTTGAATATGCTGGAAAATACGATCCCGACAGCATGATAGTTCCTGAAGGAAGCCCCGAGGATGATCGCTTTGTTCCTGCTGTTTTCAGGGATCTTTCAGATGCTGACAAACGCGGAATCATTGCCTCCTATTATACTTCGGTGGAATACATGGACCGTAATGTGGGCCTTATCCTTGATGCTATTGATTCTCTTGGACTAAAGGAGAATACACTTGTCATATACCTGGGAGACCAGGGTTACCTGCTGGGTGATCATAAACGTTTTGAGAAGCATTCGATGTGGGATCCTGCCATAAAAGCACCGCTGATTTTCAGGATAGGAGATACAAAACCTAAGGTAAAGCGATCAGATGCCCTCGTCCAGTTTATTGATCTTGTACCGACAATACTCGACCTGATCGGTCAGCCCCAGATGGAAACAAGCCAGGGAAACAGTCTGAAATACATTTTTGATTCAAAAACTGCTTCGGGAAATGATTATGTTTTTGCAGAATTCCTTGAGGATAATAAAGCGATGGTTACAGACGGAAAATGGAAATATATCTTCACTACTGGACAATACGATCTTGGACAGGGTTATGAAACGGGAGAGGGTCCAACGGGGATACTTCATAAGTTATATGATCTTCAGAATGATCCCGGGGAGACAACCAACATCGCTGGTTTGCCGGGTAATGAGACCATTGTTGAGTCCTTGCAAAAGAAGATGGTCGAAATATTTTCAGAAACACATCCTGATGCCAGGAAAATAAGCGATACCCTCACAATCGAGGAAAAGCTTATTTGGTTCTGTGAGCCCAGGGATAAAGATTCAAACCGAGGAATCAGGTAATTGAAGCTTATGAAAAAGTATATTTCTTTTCTTTCGATCGCCTTGGTATTCTTCGCTTGTAACAGGAATTCCCCTGAGCCTAAATATGTATGGACAGATAGCATTGGTGAAGATCGTGCTGATTATGCAATGTTCAGGAATGAATTTAATGTCAGGGGAAAGGCAAATTGCATAATAAACCTTTTTGTTGATTCCAGGTACCACCTCTTTGTTAATGGGGAGTTTGTGAATTTTGGACCCGCCAGATTTTATCCTGAAAATCCCCAGTATGATTCATATGACATTTCTCATCTTTTGAAGGATGGAAAAAATGTTGTAGCAGTCAAAGCCCTTTCAAATGGAACCTATACTTACCAGGTTCCTCTCAGCAAGGCAGGCTTTATTGCCTGGGGAGAAATAAAAAAAGCGAAAAGAGTAATGCATGATCTTGCTACACCAGGAAATTGGAAATGCAGGTCCATGGAAGGGTATGACCAGGATGCACCGAAAATGAGTTTTGCAACAGGGCCAATAGAAGTATATGATGCGAGGAAAGATCCAAAAGACTGGTGTCTGCCGGATTTTGATGATGCAACATGGGAGACCCCCGTTCCTATCGAGGATCAGCAACATTGGGGAACGCTTACACCCAGGACCATCCCCGCACTAACCCAGGATAAGCAGCCTGCAGCAAAGCTGCTTGGGGTGTATTCTGTAAAGCAGGATGAAGAGATCTACTCCTTCAGGCTCAAATCTGACGACAGGACACCCGGAGAATTCAATAAAAGTAAGTATGCATTTGCGTATACCTATATATATTCCCCTGTAAAGCAAACGGTGAGATCAGGCTTATGGTGGGGAGAATATTGGATGAATGGAAAAGGGCCCTTGCCGAACCTCGGGATTGAACCAGGGAAGCCTGTTCGGTCTGATGTAATGCTGGACCTCGAGCCAGGCTGGAACTTCTTTTTTATAAAATATGGTATTGTCTGGGCGAACTGGGAATTTTACATGGCAGTTCCCAAAACAGCATCCTTGGTCCTGTCGCCGACAAAGGAACAGGAAATCCCCATAAATTTCATGACTGCCGGACCCTTTTCTGACGAGGAGGAAGAATTGGTCCGAAGCCTAGAACTTCCTTTTCATTCGCCTGAGGACCTTCCTGAACTGAGCACTGGTTGGAAACCAAAAACAAGAAATGACGCTGCAGGGAATCCTGCCTTCGAGGTAGCCTGGAGTTATTTCGACAAAGCAATCCAACAATCCGACAATCCTCATGGTATCAGCATAGATAATCCTGATCCGGTGTCACTTATTTTTGACCTTGGACATAAAACGCTTGGAAGATTTTATATTGATATTGAATCAAAGGAAGGAACTACTATTGATATAGCTTTTTCGGAAGATTTGAAGGAGGGGCGTCCCTGGATATTGAAACGGCCCGGATTATATACAGCATTGCGTTTTGTGGCAAATGAAGGAATGAATCACTTTGAAAGTTTCAAACCCTACGGCGCCAGGTATGCACAGGTGAATGTTTCTCACCATAATGCTCCCTTCACCATTAATGATATTGGGATGATTAGTCAAACCTATCCCTTCAGGAAAACAGGAAGTTTCGAATGTTCTGATACTATGTTGAATGCGATCTGGGAACTGGGATGGAGGACCTTGCTTGTTTGTTCCGAAGACAGTTATACGGACACCCCATTCCGCGAACGTGGACTTTATGCCGGAGACGCCTTACCTGAATATGCCATTACCCTTGCTGGGAGCGGGGACAGTCGCCTGATGCAGCAATGTACTTTCCTTTATTCACAGATGTACAGCGATCTTATGATACCGGGTGCCGACCGTTCCCACCTTAGCGTGAATCATATGGCCGATTACCCATTGCTCACTCTGTTATCCTACGTATGGTCGGTTAACCGAACAGGTGACCCGTCTTATGCAGAGAAGTACTATGATGGTTATAAAAATATGCTTGAGATCCTGGCGGGCATGAGGATGGAGAATGGATTGATTGAACATAATCGTGCATTTGTCGAGTGGACTCAAATTGATAAAGATGCCACTCTGACAGCTATACAGTCCCTTGCAGCATATTGTTTTCATTCCATGGCATGGCTATCAGACCTGCTTGGTAAAAATGACAGCGATTGGTTCCTTGATCAGGAAAATCTGACTCTTGCTGCTATGCATACATTATGCTGGGACAATGAAAAAGGAGCATTCAGGGATGGTTTTCGTGATGGGGAAGCTATAGATCACCATTACCCGATTTCAAGCATCTGGCCCTCCCTGTTCGGTCAGACCAGCACTGAGCAGGAATCAAGGCTTGAAGGCTTTTACGCTACCTCACTGGCAGACATTGGCTCTGTAGACAGGCAGCGCCTGGCGACCCCATATGGAGGTTTTTACATTATTGACGGGCTTTATAGAATGGGCTATACGGAAACAGCTGAAAAATTCATGAAAAAATACTGGAGTCCGATGATTATTAAATATAATGATACTGCATGGGAAAATTTTGGCGACGGTGCAGATGGAAGCGGACAGGGTACATTGAGTCATGCATGGAGTGGAGGCCCTACATATAATATGACCCGTCATATCCTTGGTGTTGACCTGGGATTTCCGGATTTCAGTCCTGTGGACAGGATCGTATTTGAACCCCAGGCCTGGTCCATTACCTGGGCCAAAGGGACGGTACCTCATAAATACGGGAATATAGAAATTGAATGGCACCTTGATGGCGAGAAGCTTTATTTTAATTGTAAGGTTCCTGAGGGAGTTGAATGGAAGGTAAATCCACTTGGTATACTTGCTGACAAAGAATTATGGGTTAATAACGCATTGCAAAACGACTGATCCTATGAAGAAAAAAAATCTTTCAGGTTTCCTGGTACTTTTCCTTTTGATTTCTTCCTGTGTTGACGAGATAAAGATGGATACTCAACTGGGTTCCTACAGGCAATTCAGTAAACATATCGCTGAAATACCGAATAGCTTTAAAACTGTCCCCTTCTGGGTTTGGAACGATGAAATGTCAAGGCAAAAAATCGATGAACAACTACAGGATTACGCAAGCAAAGGGTTTGGAGGCCTGTTCATACATCCAAGGTACGGGCTGATCACTGAATATGCCTCTGACGAATGGTATTCCCTTGTTGCTTATGCAGAACGGAAAGCGAAAAAACTTGGCATGGATATCTGGTTGTATGATGAGAATTCGTTTCCAAGCGGTTTTGCGGGAGGACACGTTCCAGCCGAAATGCCATCTTCCTATAATGAGGGACAGGCGCTTAAATTATACAGGCAAACAGTCCTTGATCCGGATTCTTCAAAGGAATATCTTCTTATTCAGTTATTTACCGATTCCGTAATTGATATTTCAGCAGATGTGGAAGCCTATATTGGTAAGAAAGGTGATTTCCTTCTCTATGAAAAGATTTATTATCCTGTAACGGATTGGTATGCCGGATTTTCCTATGTTGACCTCATTCGGCCCGGGGTAACTCAGAAATTCATTGAAGTTACTATGAAAGGATATGAGGCTCAGATAGGTACTGATTTCGGGAGTTCTGTTCCCGGAATTTTTACAGATGAGCCAAATATCGCGCCACAGGGAGGCGATGA
>CAYSAH010000196.1:0-7284 GCA_964428945.1 uncultured Bacteroidaceae bacterium
AAAAGTTGCCGGAGAACCAACTACCGGTCACCTAAAAGTATCCTTCTTCCTCTTTTTTTACGGAGATTATTTCATCATGGATTTGGACCAGGAGAATTACCAGTGGGCACTTATCGGGAGTTCCAATCCGAATTTTCTTTGGATCTTGAGCAGGAAACCGCAGATAAGTGACGAGCTTTACGAAGGGTTCCTTGACAAACTCAGGCAAAGAGGATACGATCTGTCAAAATTATATAAGGTAAAGCAACCAGGGAGCAACTAGGCAGTTGTAAGAACATCATTGTCAAAGCCTCATGAAGTATGGGCAGACCGCGCTGCCTGTTTGGTGGATTTTTGATAAATAAAAACTTTTCTATTAGTTTTAATTATTATAAAATGAGATATGAAAACATTAAGTTTAATTCTTCTTTGCACAACCCTGGGGCTTTTTTCTTGCAATACAGAGCAAAAATTATATATCGCAACATCAGCCGATGAACTTTCTTTTACCTGGGACAATGCAAATATTTACTTTTTACTAACCGACAGGTTCAACAACGGAGATCCGGGGAATGATATCAACTTTGAAAGGACTGAACATACTGCTGTGAACCGTGGCTTCCAGGGAGGAGACTTTGCTGGGATCACTCAGAAAATAGAAGAGGGTTACTTCAATAAATTGGGAATATCTGCTATCTGGATGACTCCTTTCTGTGAGCAGATCCACGGACTTGTGGATGAAGGTACCGGAAATACTTATGGATACCACGGATATTGGGCAAAAGACTGGACAGCGGTTGATCCGAATTTCGGTACCATGGAAGAGCTTGAAGAACTCATTAAAAAGGCCCATGAGCACGGCCTCAGGGTAGTGATGGATGTGGTGGTCAACCATACTGGTCCGCTTACAGGCCTTGATCCCTACTGGGGTGATGACTGGGTGAGAACTGAGCCAAAATGCACCTATAAAGACTATGAATCTACAGTTACATGTACCCTTGTCGACAATCTTCCGGACATAAAAACTGAAAAAGAAACAGATGTGAACCTGCCCCCTCAATTAATAGAGAAATGGAAAGAGGAAGGTCGTCTTGAAAAAGAACTGGCGGAGCTTGATGCCTTTTTTGAAAAAACCGGCTACCCCAGGGCTCCTAAATACTATATAATTAAGTGGCTGACCGACTATGTCCGAAAATTCGGGATCGATGGTTACAGGATCGATACTGCAAAGCATACCGAGGAAGGTGTATGGGCCATATTAAGGAAAGAAGCTGACAGGGCATTTGCAGAATGGAAATCCTCCCACCCCGGCATCTTTCCGGAAACTGACCATTTTTATATGGTAGGTGAGGTATATAATTACAATATTGCAAATGGCCGCTGGTTTAATTATGGGGATACATTGGTAGATTTTTATGCCGAAGGGATCGATCACCTGATCAACTTCGGATTAAAATATGATGCTGTGAAAAATTACCCGGAATTGTGTTCAAGGTATTCTGATATCCTTCAAGGTCAACTCAGTGGAAAAGGAGTTTTAAATTATCTTGCCTCTCATGATGATGGAAGCCCCTTTGACAGGACCAGGGAGAAGCCCCTGGAGGCTGCCACAACCCTGCTGCTTTCTCCCGGGGCCTGCCAGGTGTATTATGGTGACGAAAGCTCACGCTTGCTTATTGCTGAAGGGGCTGCAGGTGATGCGAACCTTCGTAATTTTATGAACTGGGAGGAAATTGAGACCAATACTGTCGTTTCAGGATTTCACGTTCAGGATGTACTAAACCATTACCAGAAGCTTGGAAAATTCAGGCAGCAGCACCCTGCAGTAGGGGCAGGAATCCATCAGCTGATCTCTTCCGATCCTTTCATCTTTAAAAGAACCTATCAAAATAATGAGGTTCAGGATGTAGTAGTTATCGGACTGGACCTAGCCCCGGGCAAAAAAGCAATAGAGCTTAAAGATATATTTGAAAATGGAACCGTCCTTACAGACAGTTATTCGGGACAGAAAACTACTGTAAAAGATGGGTTTGCCGAAATTGACTCAGATGCATCCATTATGCTGCTGGGACTTTTCTGATCTTCCCTGAAATTAAAAATTATACGCGTGAGACCATATATCCTGGCAGAGACCAATTTAAAAGATTTGAAGGACAGGACTTACTCCCTGGCAGTTTTACCCTGGGGAGCAACTGAAGCACACAATTACCACCTTCCATTTGGTACCGATAATTTCGAAACCGAGGCCCTGGCAGCCGAAGGAGCAAAACTGGCATGGGAAAGCGGGACCAGTTGCCTCGTTTTACCATGCATAAGCTATGGAGTAAATACCGGTCAGCATGACATTCCTGGAACCATGAATATCTATCCCTCTACCCAGGCGATGATTCTTCATGACCTCATAGAATCGTTATACAATTTCGGAATCCGAAAGCTTGTGATCCTAAATGGACACGGGGGAAACGATTTTAAGCAAATCCTCCGGGAAACCGGGAGGGATTTTCCTGAATTATTCCTCGCCACAGCAAATTGGTACCAATCTGTTGACAAAACCAAGTATTTTGAACACGACGGCGATCATGCTGATGAGATGGAAAGCTCTCTTATGCTGTATATTAAGCCTGAACTGGTCCTTCCTTTAGAAGAAGCCGGTAACGGGGACCACCGAAACTTTACCCCGGCTGCATTAAGGGAAAAATGGGCCTGGAGTGAACGCAAATGGTCAAAAGTAACTCGTGATACAGGGATTGGAAATCCAAAAAAAGCAAACAAAGCCAAGGGTGAAGGCTACTTTCAGGCAGTGAGCAATAAACTCGCTGAACTTTTTAAAGAAATTGCAGAACTGGATCCTGAAGATCCCTATGAATAAGTTTCTCATTCCCCGTGCTCAACAATTCCCATAAATCGATGGCCTTTGATTGGATGCTGCCGGGATAAGAAAAATTGAATTACAATGAGGACCATGTCTGTTATTATCAGCATTTGCTTAACGCTAATTTCTTTGAACGGCACCTGTCAGGAATCCTTCAAGGAAAAACAAATGACTTATGAAAGGGTTAGATCGGCCTATGATACGAAATATGATGACCTGAGATTAAAACTTCAGGAAAGCAATATTGATATCAATACTGTGGAGATCTATATCAGGGGATTCAAAAAGGACAAAGAACTTGAAGTCTGGGCCCGGAATAAAGGAGATGCTGCATTCATAAATGTCCTGAATTATAGGATCTGTGCATTGTCAGGTGAGCCTGGCCCGAAGCGCCGTCAAGGAGACAGGCAGGTACCCGAGGGATTTTATCACATAGAAATATTTAATCCCTGGAGCAATTTCTATCTTTCCATGGGCTTGAATTATCCCAACACCTCCGACCTGATATTAGGTGCCCAGGGAAATCCCGGTGGCGATATTTACATTCACGGATCCTGTGCGACAATTGGCTGCCTGCCCATCACTGACAGGTATATAAAAGAGCTGTACGTTTTATGCGTCGAAGCGAAAAGCAACGGGCAGAGGCATATTCCTGTCCACCTCTTCCCTGCCAGGATGGATGCAAATGCTCTTACACAACTTAATGAGCGGTATAATCCTGAAGAGTCGACAAGGAACCTCTGGAACGAGCTGCAAATCGCTTTCGAATACTTTGAAGAGAAAAGGGATTTGCCAAAGATCACATTTCTGAGAAACGGAAAACACCTGATAGAGAGCCCCTGAAAATATAAAGAAACCCGGCAGTGCCTGGCAGAAAGCACCCTCAAACTTTCCTGCCTTCCGGACAACCAAACCCATTTTAATCCGGATTCACTTTGAGGGTGTTGTATTCTTGGGGTGATTTTTCGCTTACATTTAAGATATTATTAAACTAAAAAAAACTTGTCGTTCACTGAAATTGGGCCTTAAATACAAGATTTAATATTCTTTTAATTAGTTTTAATGATTAATCGAAAAGTAAGCAATTATGAAAAACAGGATGAGAATTGCATTGATCTTGTGCCTTGCAATTATTTCAGTTGTATCAGTTGATGCACAAAAGAAAGAGTACGAAAGTCTGAGAGATGCAATTTTCTCGGCAGGAAATTTAAGGGGTAGCAGTGGCCCGGCCAATGTTGTTTGGATCGGTGACGGGGAGAAGTATTCTTATACAAAAAACAACAATGGAGCACAGGAGATCTGGATCTATGACATAAAATCAGGAAAAGAAAACCTGGCCTTCAGCTCTTCGGAAAAAACCTTTGTAGACGGAAGCAATTTTCGCTACACGTCTTTTCAGTGGGCCGGAGATTATAAGTACCTTCTCTTCCAAACCAATTTCAACCCGGTTTGGCGCTATTCCGGAAATTCAGATTATTACTATTATTCCATAACAGAAGATAAGCTGGAGATTGTTGTTGAACAAGCTTTTACTGCAGAAGTATCACCCGATGGATCAAAACTTGGATATGGCAAGGATGGAGACCTTTTTATGTATACCTTCTCAAGCGGAGAAACGAAAAGGTTCACGGACGACGCAGAAAAACATTTTTACAACGGCAGGTGGGGTTGGGCATATGAGGAGGAATTCGGCCTTGTACAGGCATGGAAATGGTCTCCCGATTCAAAATATATTGCTTTCTGGCAATCTGACGAGCGACATGTCCCTATTTACAAATTAACTGATTTCGAAGGAATGCATCCTGAATATATGGAGGTACCCTATCCTAAAGTTGGAGATCCTGCACCCTATGTAAAAGTTGGGGTGATCAATACAGACAACGGTAGCAAAGAATGGATTGAGTTTGATCTTAAAGGTGGATATATTCCAAGAATTTACTGGACTTCAAAAGCAGATCATCTGGCTCTTGTTTATATGAACAGACCACAAAACCAGGTTGAGGTTTATATGACCAATGTTACGAACAATGAGAGAAATCTGATCTACAGCGAGAGCTCTGAAACCTGGATCGATATCTTCGATTTCTTCGCAGGAGAACTTGATCATTTCTACTTTCCCGACGACCAGGAGGCATTTTACTTTGTCTCTGAAAGAGATGGATGGGCACACATATATATGATAAGTTACGATGGAAAAACAATCAAACAGATTACAAGCGGCAATTTCGAAGTGATCGGTATTAAAACCATTGCCAGTGAAAAAGGCCTGATCTACTATACATCAACAGAAACATCTCCCCTGGAAATCAATCTCTATTCAATTAAACTGAATGGTAAAGGAAAGAAGAGAATTACAAATGCTGTTGGCAACCACAGGGTTAATGTATCTCCAAATGGAAATTATTACTTCGACAGGTATTCATCAGTAAGTACACCTTCAAACGCATTATTATATCGAACGGATGGGAAATTAATCAAGGACTTTACTGATAACAGCAGGGTCGAAACCTTCCTTAAAGAGCATGTTTATGCCCCCATGGAACTCTTTTCCTTTACCAATAGTGATGGAATGGTTCTGGACGGATACATTATTAAACCAATTAATTTTGATCCTGAGAAAAGCTACCCACTCCTGCTTGATATTTACGGGGGGCCAGGATCCCAGGAAGTATACAATACATTTGATAATGATGGATGGCATCAGTGGCTTGCTCAGCAAGGCTTTGTCATAGCAAGCATAAACAACAGGGGGAATGGAGGTTATGGCAGTGCATTTGAAAAAGTAGTTCACAAACAGCTTGGAAAAATGGAGGCAAGTGATTTTGTTGAGGGAGCACAATTCCTGGCTCAAAACAGCTGGATTGACGGAGACCGGATGGCGATTCGCGGGCATAGCTATGGCGGATTTATGTCGGCCTATATCATGGTAAACCATCCGGGAGTATTTAAGGCATCAATTGTTGCGGCTCCAAATTCTGATCACAGGTTGTACGACTGTATTTTAACAGAGCGATTAATGGGCCTTTTAGAGGATAACGAGGAAGGATATATAAACAGTGCCGTGGCCACCAACGCCGATAAGCTTGAAGGAAAAATGCTGCTTGTTCATTCCCTGATGGATGAAAATGTGCATCCGCAACACACTTTCCAGTTGGTAAATGCCTTTATCCAGGCTGGAAAGGATGTTGACCTCAGGATCTATCCTCCCGGTGACCATGGAGTTGCATATGATCTGCCAAGTTACCTTCTACTAATGAACCAGTATACCGATTTCCTGAAGGAACATTTAATGGAATAAACAAGATGGATAAAAATAGTCAGCTTTAAAACGCAGAAATTATGATTTTAAGCTTGTTTAGACTTGCGCTTGAAAGATCCTGAACTACAAAGACAAATGGTTAAGCTCTGTAGTAAATATTCTTGCATTAATAATAGAGAATGATCACGCTTTTACCCGACATATTGTTTAAGTGAACCATTCGAACAGCTGTCCCTGTTTTAACAAATTTAACAGCCTGTAAATTAGCAGCTGTAAATTTTCTTTCTTATTATTGGTCAACAATTTAATATTGAAGTTGTTTATTATTAAAAACAGGTAAAATGAAAAGAAGACATTTCATCCGGCGTACAGTTGCAGCAGGCACGGGGCTTGCCGCTTTTTCTGCTTTCCCATATCAACTTTACGCAAGAGACAAAGCATTGCACCCATATGACCGGGTAAGACTTGGAAATACTGGAATTGAAATGTCCAGAACAGCAATTGGAACAGGGACCAGTGGATGGAGGGGAAGTTCAAATCAGACCAGGCAGCTTGGCATCAAGGGGCTTGCAGATCTTTTAAAAGCTGCATATGATGAAGGAATTAATTTTTGGGATTCGGCTGACCAGTATGGAACACATCCTCATTTGAAGGAAGCCCAGAAGCAGATAAAACGCGAGAATGTTGTTATCATGACAAAGTCCACATCCCTTACAGCTGATGGAATGAAGAAGGATCTTGACCGGTTCAGAAATGAGATCGGAACCGATTACCTTGATATAGTACTGTTACATGCAGTTACAAATGGCAATTGGAACACCGACATGCGTGGCGCCATGGAAGTCCTTTCGCAGGCCAAGGAAGATGGGATTATCCGGGCACATGGTATATCCTGCCATTCGCTTGCAGCTCTGAAAACTGCCGCAGATGAGCCCTGGGTGGATGTTGATCTTGCCAGGTTCAACCCTGCCGGAGTTGCCATGGATTCCGATGTTGAAACCGTTAAGAATGTCCTTCAAAAAATGAGCAGCAACGGAAAAGCCATCATTGGAATGAAAGTATATGGTGCAGGCAAATTAATAGATAAGAAAGATGAGTGTCTTCAGTTTCATACCGGGCATGATTTCATCAACAACTTCACCCTGGGCATCGAAAATATAGAACAGCTTAAAGA
>CAYSAH010000197.1:0-7281 GCA_964428945.1 uncultured Bacteroidaceae bacterium
AGTGGATAGTTTTATGGGTTCACCAGTCTGGTCCTCAATTAGAATATCGTACCTGTTTACCCCGTAAGGGAATTCTTCATAGCTGTTCCATTGTAACTGGACCATGAGGTTGTCAGCAGTGCCCTTTGCCAGTATGTTGTTTCCAAGGTTTGAACTTAATACAGGATTGAAACAGCTGTTCATTGCATCAATCCTGTAATAATAGTTTTGCCCCTGTGTTGCAAAATTATCCGTCAGGTGCACGATCTCCTCCTTAACATCAAAAAAAGTCCGGATCGCAATATAGGGGCCTTCAGGAGACGAAGCCTTTGATACCATGAAATCATTTATCTCTCCGGACAGGTCAGGTGTAAAGGAAATTTCAACCGTACGTTCATCCAGCACAGAAACATAATCGAGGGCAAGATACGCAGGAGGAGCAGGCATAAAGGTAAAATAGGACTTCATTTGCGAGTTTGAGCTTACTCCCTGGTTGTCAAAGGCCTCAACAACAAATTCATAGTCCTCATTCTCCTCAATATCTTTGATTGCGAACGAATGAACAGTCGCAGCAAGTGTTTTAGTATCCCATTGATCATCTTCATGATGTTCATTACCGGATACTTTTTTCGACAAAACTTGGTATCCTGAAAGCCTGTTTTTCCATCCAATATATTCATCCCATTTTACCAGGATCTCACTTTTGCATGAATCGTAGGATATCTCAAGTTTTATTGGTTTGTGATAATCTCCACTTAGTAAACTTTCATTTCCTGCCTCATCAACTGCAGTAATTGTGTAGGACTGAGGATATCCCTGGCCGGGATCATAACTGTAGCTTAGAATGTTTCCAGGAACGGAATCCAGGTAAGTCCCTGTAACCGGATTGGTTGAAACATCAACAGTATATATTTTATATGACCGGATATTGCTGGTAGTACTTTCATCCCACACTATTTCTAACATTGAGGACTGCAAGTTATTCGAAACATAGCGGATCAGCGGTTTTTCGGGCAGATCAGCCTGAGCAATTCCATTTACAGCTGACATGACGAATGTCAACAATAATAAAAATGATATTTTGAATGACTTCTTTCTGATCATACAAGTATTAACGCACAAAGCACCAAGTTGTTTATACGAAAAATCGTGCCAAAAGGTTTAATTTCTCTGTTTTTTTTGAGAAAGTGAAGGTAAATATTTTTTGAATATTTCTTTGGGCCCATTACCTCTTATTCCAGAGGAAAAATTTTTATTTTAGAAAAAATGGGGCGCTTTTTTTGAAAATCTGTTTTCGTTTATGCCTTTATGCCTGGAAATTATTTTTTTTTGAAAAAAAATCCGGGAGGGTAGATTCCTTCCACTTAAATAGTATTTTTGTTTTGCTATGGCCAATACAAGGTTCCTGGAAAGGGTTAGTCAGTTAAGAGTGAAATACTTGCATGGAAAGAGGTTTCTGTACCTTTTATCCGGTTTCATTGGACTTGCTGTGGGTGTGGCTGCTGTTATCATTAAAAATCTTGTTCATTTTATACAGGAAGCACTTTCAAAGGGTGCTGAAGGAGAGTTTCGTAATTACCTGGTCTTTTTATTGCCAATTACAGGCATTGCCATAACAGTTATTTTTGTAAAATATATTAACAGGAAACCAGTTCGTCATGGTATACCTGGAGTATTGTTTGCAATTTCCCGGAACAATGCGATTATTAAGACTCATAACCTCTATTCCAGTGTCATAGCCAGTGCTATAACTGTTGGATTCGGAGGATCGGTCGGACTTGAAGGTCCGACTGTGGCAACAGGAGGAGCAATTGGTTCCAATGTGGGTCGCTTGTTTAACCTCAATTATAAAGAAGTCACCCTGCTTTTGTCCTGTGCATGTGCTGGTGCGATGTCAGCCATTTTCAAGGCCCCCATTGCAGGAATTGTATTTGCCATGGAGGTGATCATGCTGGATTTGACCATGTGGTCGATGATACCCTTGCTGATCGCTTCTGCAACTGCTGCATTAACTTCATATATGTTCCTGGGGCAAAATGTCTTGTATTCCTTCGAGGTGTTGGAAAAATTCCAAATGAACCAGATCCATTATTACCTTATTCTTGGTGTCATTTCCGGCTTGGGATCAGTGTATTTTACAAAAGTCTACAATGCAATTTCAGGGCTATTTGAAAAGATTAACAGTGTCTGGCGGCGATTATTGATTGCCGGTGGTCTTCTGAGTATTATTATATTCCTTTTGCCCCCCCTTTATGGTGAAGGATATGAGATCGTTAATCATAGTCTTAAGGGGGACTTTTCAGAGATTTTCATCGGAGCCTTTTATGCAAACTGGCAATCGAGCTTTCTCCTGCTTGTATTGATATTTTTATTGATCATAGGTTTTA
Source organism: uncultured Bacteroidaceae bacterium (assembly GCA_964428945.1). Taxonomy (GTDB): domain Bacteria; phylum Bacteroidota; class Bacteroidia; order Bacteroidales; genus M55B112. The sequence continues at coordinate 2,367 of CAYSAH010000197.1, forward strand.
AAGTAGTAGCCACCACCCTTACATTTGCAGCTGGTGGAGTAGGTGGAATTTTCGCTCCGGCACTTTTTATGGGAGCCAACCTGGGATTTCTTGTTGGTATCATCCTTAATCATTTTGGAATTGATATTTCCACAAGTAACATGGCGCTCGTGGGCATGGCTGGAATGATCGCCGGAGTTATCCATGCTCCCCTGACGGCAATTTTCCTTGTTGCAGAGATAAGCAGCGGATATGAATTATTTATGCCCCTGATACTGGTTTCTACCATCTCCTATGCAACAGCAAAATATTTTATTTCGAATTCAGTCTACACCATTCAGCTTGCAAAACGAGGTGAACTTATGACCCACCATAAGGACAGGAACATACTGCTGTTGATGAATGTGAGCGAACTCATTGAAAAGAACTTCAAAACCGTTCATCCCGATGATACACTTGGTGACCTGGTTAAGGTGATCACAAAGTCGAGCCGGAATATATTTCCTGTAGTTAAAAATGACAAAACCTTTATTGGCCTGGTGAAACTCGATGATATTCGTCATATAATGTTCAACCAGGAGGTTTATAACTCCACCTATGTCCGGGACCTGATGTTTACACCGGAATATACCGTGAATATTAATGAGCAGATGGAAGAGGTAGCAGCAAAATTTGCAGCAAGTGACAGGTATAATATTGCAGTACTTGATGATGGAAAATACATAGGATTTTTGTCACGTGCAAGGGTGTTTTCCTCTTACCGGGAGATGCTGAAACATTTTTCAGATGATTGATCCGGGTAATCTGTATAAAGCAATAAACTAAATTTATAATCTCTTTATTAGGTAAATAATTCTAAAAATTAAATATTAAAATAATGGACACAGAACAAATTGTATCCCAACTTACTGAACTTGTAGTGAATTATGGACCGCAACTGCTTGGGGCCCTTGCAGTGCTTATATTAGGAAACTGGGGAATCAGGATAATCATGCGTGGTATCGGGAAAATGATGGATCGCAGTAAAATAGACGAATCCCTGAAGCCTTTCCTCAAGTCGCTGGTTCGAAATAGTCTGAGAGCCCTGCTTATTGTAAGTGTACTTGGTATGGTAGGCATTGAAATGACCTCTTTTATTGCAATTCTTGGTGCTGCCGGACTTGCAGTTGGACTGGCACTTTCAGGTACCCTGCAGAATTTCGCAGGAGGCGTGATGATCCTTCTCTTTAAGCCTTTTAAAGTTGGGGATGTTATTGAAGTACAAGGATATTTAGGCAGCGTTAAGGAAATACAGATATTCAATACCTACCTGAAGACGGGGGATAATAAGATTATTATCATACCAAACGGGGGATTGTCCAACGCTTCCATGACCAATTTTTCAGCTGAAGAAACAAGACGGGTGGAATGGACCTTTGGAATAGCGTATGGTGATAGTGTTGAAAAAGCAAAAAAAGTTATTGCAAGGCTTGCTGATGAGGATCCACGCATCCTAAAAGATCCTGTACCTTTTATTGCAGTATCAGCCCTTGCCGACAGTTCAGTGAACCTGGTTACAAGGGTATGGGTTGCCGGGACAGATTACTGGGGTGTCTTCTTTGATATGAATGAAAAGGTCTACAATGCATTCAGCAAGGAGGGAATCAATATTCCATTTCCGCAAATGGATGTGCATCTGCAACAGACAGGAAAATAATCCATTGAAGATCACTGTTGATTTTTTTAGCTTAGAAAGCATTGATTAGAAGGTAAATGTAATCAGTAGGAGGAACAGTTTCTTTATTGATTGAACATGTCAATGAACATATCTTCAATATTCTGCCGAATTAATTATTCAAAACAGCCTCACTCTGCATACAGGCTATCGCTTTATCCTTTAAATGAAATCTTAATTAACTTTATCGCTGCAACAGACTTTTATGGAAGGTAAGATAATAGGTGTAGGCTTTCAGAAAACCGGTACTTCAACGCTGAGAGAGGCTCTTAAGATCCTTGGATTCAGTGTGAAGGATACGACGCCCCGGGCACTTCTTCCCATATTAAGGGGTAATTACAAAAAAGTTCTTCGTATTATTCAGAAATACGATGCCGTTGAAGATACCCCTTGGTACAAGATCTATAAAGAGCTTGATCAGCACCTTCCCGGTTCAAAATTCATCCTTACCATTCGTGACCAGGATTCCTGGTATAAAAGTGTATCAAATCATATCGGAAACCTGCGCGCCGCGCACCACGAATGGATCTACGGAAGGGGCAAGGGGCTGCCTAAAGATAACAGGGAAAATACGATCCGTGTGTATAATGAGCATAACAACGGGGTGCTGGATTATTTTAAAGATCGTCCGGATCACCTTCTCGTTCTTGATTTTACGATGGGCGACAACTGGGAGAAACTTTGTGATTTTCTTCAGAAGGAAATACCTGATGTGCCATTTCCACACTACAACAAAAGCGCTGATGCTGACAAGCTGAAGGCAGGATTTGCCTATTCCTTCAGGATATTCAGACAACGGCTCAAGAACAATATGAAGATATGGTTTATCAGTGCTATGGGTTGGTGGGAGTGATTATTAGGAGATGGAGCCTGCGGGCACAATGAATTGTTTGGAATACGGGATTGGATAGATAAAGATAAAGGTCATAAAGGGTCATTTGATTTGATGGAAATATTTGTCTCAGTTGAGAAGTGCAGCGAGCAGATGATCCAGTACCATATCATTCAGGAAGACACTTCATCTGTGATCATTAATAAATTCGATTATTCACTTGCCAGGTGCTCCAGGGGATTAGAGTGGGTGTTCAAAATTTGAGTAACAAACTGTCTTTTAAAGACCCTTAATATATTTACAAGACTTTTGACAGGCGAAATCTTAGGGGATCCTTACGGTAATTAAATTAATTCTAAATTTCTATCCTTAACAGTATATCTGGTTTCTGCAGACCGAATAATTCTTATGTTTGTCCTTGTCACCAACTAAACCAATCTATGCCAAGTTTTGTAATCAGGGAAAAGTGCGACGGCTGCAAGGCCCAGGACAAAACAGCCTGCCAGTATATTTGTCCAAACGACCTCATGGTCCTGGATAAGGAAACAAACAAGGCCTTTAACCGGGCTGTGGATATGTGTTGGGAATGCTACAGCTGTGTTAAGATCTGTCCGAACCAGGCGATCGAAGTACGCGGCTATGCCGATTTCATGCCGCTTGGCGCAGTGGTTCAGCCGCTTAGAAGTACTGATTCGATCATGTGGTCCATCCGTTTCCGAAACCAGCAGGTAAAACGTTTTAAATTTCCAATTCGAACCATCCCGGAAGGAACACTGGCTCCGGACGGGGGCTTTGAAGCAGCAGCAGGAGACCTGAAAAGTCCCGAACTCAGAACTGAACCCGGGAGTCTGGGTACTTCACTTTATAAAAAATAGTACATCGTATTAATTCAAAACAGATCCATTCAAATTTGGTCTGACAGCAATACTCCAAAGCAATGAAAGCAGAGAATTTCGAAACCGTATATGTTGAAACTGATCTTTTAATACTTGGCGGAGGCATGGCTGCCTGTGGAGCTGCCTTTGAAGCATCCTACTGGGCAAAAAAGAATAAGCTGAAGATCACGCTGGTGGATAAGGCTGCCATGGAACGAAGTGGTGCAGTTGCCATGGGACTTTCTGCAATTAATCTCTATCTGGGATTAAAAAACGGTAAAAATACAATTGAGGATTATGTTAATTATGTAAAGAATGACCTCATGGGAATTGCCCGCGAGGATCTTGTAGCCAATATTGCCCGCCATGTTGATTCAACTGTCCATCTTTTCGAGAAATGGGGACTTCCTATATGGAAGGATGAAGAGGGCAATTACGTGAACGAAGGACGCTGGCAAATCATGATCCATGGTGAAGCCTATAAGAATATTGTTTCTGAAGCAGCAAAAACAGCTTTAAAGGAGCTGGGAGAAAACGGTTCCTACTATGAAAGGGTATTTATCACCGAACCTATTATGGAAAATGGGCGCTGCGTCGGAGCTGTCGGTTTCAGTGTACGTGAAATGAAGTTCTACGTATTCCGGGCAAAGGCTGTACTTGATACCATGGGTGGTGCCGTGCACGTATTTCGTCCCCGCTCTGTTGGTGAAGGATTGGGAAGATCATGGTACCCGCCTTTCAACTCAGGGGCAAGCGCCTATTTCACTATGAAGGCAGGGGCAGAGATGACCTGCCAGGAAGTTAGGTTTGTGCCTGTAAGGTTCAAGGATTCCTATGGTCCTGTTGGCGCATGGTTTCTCCTGTTCAAATCGAAGGCTACCAATGCAAAAGGGGAGGATTACATGGAAACACGTGCCGCTGAATTGGAAAAGTGGGCACCATATGGAACATCAAAACCTACACCTGCGAACCTCAGGAATTACCTTATGCTGCTTGAACTTGCAGATGGCAATGGGCCGATTTATATGCATACTGAAGAGGCCATTCAGAAACTGGTGGCCGAGATACCCGATGAAAAGGAAGCCAAACGCAAACTTAAACACCTGGAGTCGGAGGCTTGGGAAGATTTTCTCGATATGACCATAAGCCAGGCACTCAATTGGGCCTCTCACAATATAATGCCTGAAGAATCACCTTCCGAAATTTCTGCCTGCGAACCTTACTTCATCAGTTCTCATTCCGGGGCCTCCGGAGCCTGGGTGAGCGGTCCGAAAGACCTTGCGGATGAAGAGACACATTGGGGATACGATAACCTTACAACCGTGCCCGGGCTATTTGCTGCAGGTGATGCCTCAGGTGCCTCTTCACATAAATTCTCATCGGGCTCATTTACAGAGGGAAGGATTTCGGGAAAAGCTGCAATTGCTTTCTGTGTTGATCATCCGGACGTGCCTGCGATCAGCCAGGACAAGATCAATTAATTGAAGGCAATGGTCTTTCGCCCGCTGGAGATTT
>CAYSAH010000198.1:0-7279 GCA_964428945.1 uncultured Bacteroidaceae bacterium
GACTCCCTGTACCACAAGGTATTAATCCTCGTATTTTTTATTGTCGCCGCCTCACCAATATAGGGACCGTTTCCATATAATACCAGTCCGGCAAGTCTCTTCGGGAACGAATTGTATGTACCCAGGTGTTCCGAAATTGAGAAAGTAAAATAGTTAGTTCCTCTCCGGTAGCCAAGTGAAAGGGGATATACGATCGCTTCGGCTGACAACATATTCATCCTCTTCAATCTATTGTAAACATTATCCAGGGCAAGTGTGCCACTACCTGCCAGGTCATTGAAACTGAATGATGAGTTTGAGTAATTTACATGGACTGTGTTCAGAACAGGCAGTCCGATGAAAAATTTACATTTCAGCTGAACGGCAGGATTTAACTGGTTCGACTGAGGGATAGAATGAAGAAGGTAAAGTGTATTCGCCTGCTGTCCGTTTACTTTAACGAATATGTTAAAAATTAGCAGGATGGCTGGCAGAAGTTTTAAGAGTTGATTTAATTGTAAAGTGCAATTCCTGGAATTCATTTCCTCTTTATTCACTTTATCAGGCAGGTAAAAGATTGATTTTCCCTCCATCACTAATTGCTTTTAAACTCAGATATTATTCCAAGAATTGCGCCCAACTGAACAGTGAATGAATATTCCGGGAAATAGGACACTGTTTTCAATTCACCGGTGAAAGTTATCTTCTTCGCTTCAAGTAAAAGGTCGAGGCGGTCATGATCAAATTGAATTTCCCGCTGGGTATGGGTTTCCAGGCGTGTTCCTCCCCCGGCTTCAAGTTCGCCTCTTTCCAGGATCATTTTAGGAATAAAAAGTGAATCCATCACCTCCCCTGAAGCACTTTCCAGGTAGGCCTGTATCTCAATTTCAATCGGGAAGCCATTATAAGCATTGACCTGGAGGATTACATAATTGATCTCATCCCTGGTTCCGAGCACCTGTTCAAAATCAAAATCGATCCCCCCCGACATTGGAATGGTCTCAAGGAAGGACCAATAAGGAAATCCTGTCAAAGGGTCAGTTTCCAGCAGCACAGGATCGAAGCCATAAGGGATCTTCAATCCGAAATCTGCTGCTCCGATCGGGAATGCAAATGTCGGCTTCCACTCATAATTGAGGCTTATCTCTTTTGGAAAATCCTTTACACACCCTCCCGGAATGAGGAGAACAAAAATATACAGGATTGTATATCCGGCCTTAAAAAACCTGGTTGATTTTACTTTCAATGAATGTGCCACTAATGTATTAACGCAAAATACTCTATTATAACTCCTTATTAATTAAAACGTTTTATTATTTTTATACTTTACCTGTCTCCCGCAACCATTCAATGGAATCCCTGACTGCATATTCGAGAGGAGTTTGCGGCATATTCAGTTCATTTATTGCTTTTTCTGCCGAGTAATAGCAACCTTCACAACCTATGCGGGCCATTCTTAAGGAAACTGCCGGCGGCTTTTTGGTAATTGCAGCAACAGCAGATTGCAAGGCTCCAAATGAATAAGACAGGAATCGCGGCAGTTTGATCCATGGAGGTTTAACACCAAGTGTATTTGCTATAAAGGTAAAAGATTCCTTGTACGACATATTTATTCCCCCGGTAATATAACATTCACCTTCCTGACCTATGATAAGGGCATTCGCTGCTGCATGTGCAACATCCTTTACGTTCACATAATTCTTCCCGCCCGGACTGTATCCCGGTACCTTTCCCTTGTAGAGGTACAGAACCATTTTATTTGATCCGTTCCCGCTATCATATTTCCCGAGCATAAAGGTTGGATTGAGGATTATCACGGGAAAGGCATTTTCCCTGTACTCTTCGAGGAGGTACTCCTGGGCTCTGAACTTTGTATCCTGGTAATCGAGTTTAAAAACTCCGTTGCTGTAGGGCACATTTTCATTGCCCGGGTTCTCCTTAGGTCCATGACCGAATGAGGTTGCTGTGCCAATATGTACAAACCTTTTTATACCGTGGGTCTTCGAGAGCTTAACCAATAACTTTACGGCATCAAAATTAATCTTCCAGGAAAGCTCCATCCGTGCGGGCCACATGGCAGTAATACCGGCAGTGTGAATAACATAATCACACTCCTTAAATACTGCTTCAAGGTCGTTTTCAATGCAAATATTGCCTTTGTAAATACGTACCGGTAAGTCCTTTAATACAGCACCATCATGCCCTTGTTCAATGAAGCAATATACTTCATGACCCCTTTCAATAAGCTCATGAACGATGTTTGTCCCCAACATTCCATCAGCACCGGTAACTAAAATCTTAAGCGAAGTAAAATTTTCTTTATCTATGGGAATCATTCATTAACACATGAAAATTAACACAATTCTTCGAGGGATAAAGATAGAAAATTTTTCACCTTTGTCTCTTTTTGACTGTTTAGCGAATATCAGGTAAATAAAAAAAAGAGTATATTGTCCGAAACAAAAAACCAGAAATTATGTTTGACGCATTATCAGGAATCGATGGTATCCGCCTGAATTTCAGTGAAGGAGGCCTGCTATACATGAATGTGACTCTTGCATTTATCATGTTTGGAGTTGCACTTGAAATAAAGATCGAAAATTTCAGGAAGCTCTTGCTTAACCCAAAATCTGCTCTCCTGGGGATCTTTTCACAATTCATATTATTGCCTGCGCTCGCATTTCTGCTGGTGATCGTAATCAATCCCCCTCCATCAATTGCAATGGGAATGATTCTGATTGCTGCGTGTCCGGGCGGGAATATCTCCAACTTCATTTCGGCCCTGGCAAAGGCAAACATTGAGTTATCTGTTAGTCTCACTGCCTTTGCAACATTGGCTGCTTCATTGCTCACTCCCTTGAATTTTGCTTTCTGGGGTACCAGGTATGTAAACTTTTATGAACAAGGAAGTGATTTTAATATTCCTATACATATTGATTTCCTGGAGATGGCAAAAATAGTTTTCATTTTGCTTGGATTGCCTCTTGTTCTGGGAATGCTTTTCGCTCACTATTTCCCGAAGATCACAAAGCGCTTTCTGAAAGCAATTAAAATAGCTTCAATTTTTCTATATATGACCTTCATTTTTGGAGCACTCTATGCTAACCTTGAATACATCCCAGGGTACATTCTGCCTATTGGAATCCTGGTACTTTTCCTAAATTCCCAAACTCTGTTTACCGGTTGGCTCGTTGGTACGATTGCCAGGATCCCGATCCCCGACAGGAGAACGCTAAGCATAGAAACAGGGATTCAAAATTCCGGACTGGCATTGGTGCTTGTATTCAACCCAAAGCTTTTTAATGCCAACGGTGGTATGGCCTTCATGGCTGCATGGTGGGGAATCTGGCAGATGATCAGTGGAATTGGAATTGCAGCTATCCTTGGTAATATAAAGTTTGCCGAAGGTGCAAAGTCGAGATTTTTCAGGATAAGGAAAAAGGCTATTGCCTAATTCACAACGAACTCTTTCCTTACAGCAACAGGGTATGCCCCCAGCATTCCCTGTACTGTTATAACATAGGTACCCGGCATATCCGTGGTATAAAATTCAAATGTTGCCTTATTGTCTTCTCCGGGCTGAAGATCTGTTTGCCAAAACAAAAGGCTCCTGAAATCGAGTGTAACAGATTTCATATCTTCCTCAAGCGAATAATCCGGATATCCAGGGAGATATTTTCCGTATGAGTCCCTGACCAGCTCATCCCTCGAAGAAGTTTCCACGATCCTGGAACCCGGACTGTAGCCCTTCATACTGATCTCAATGACCCCAACCGAATTCAACGCCGTATATCGTTGCACATCTCCAGGATTGGTTGACACAACTATTGATTCAACTTCTGTGGGGGAAATTGAATTCAGGATTGTTGCATCCTGTCCCACAGGCTGATTATCAATAACAATAAGAGCGCCTTGCTGGGCATAAAGTGAGTTAACCTTACCGGGGAATATGATCTTATTCCCATAGATCGTATAGGGCTTTATTGTTTTTATAACCTCAAGTACAGACATCCCGGATTCCAGCTGCCGTTTATAATTCGCCTGCTGGGCATTCGGGTGCCTGCTGTCCCTTATACCCTGCGAATAATCCTTCATCTTATTGGCAGTGAAATAGGATGGGAAATAGAGGAACCCGCTTTCTTCAAGCAAATCAGTATTTTCCTGTGTATTATCACTCCTGCTTTCATTTCCCAGGATCACATCCCAGCTGTATCCATTTCTATCAGATTTGTCAAGAAACTTTTGAATCGTACTTTTTCTCGAAGCATTCCCCTCATCCATAAGCAATATTTCTCTTGAATCCTGCTGAAGGTCCGCATCAATCAGCATATGGTCGTTCAAAAGGAGGTCATTCACCGGTAACATGTCCTTTGGAACAACAGATACGGTCAGATTCGTATTCTCCGGGATGTTAATTATGTTTCCCTTAAAAGATACGTTTGCTTCCACCTTCTGGCGATTATGGTAAGTGTCCCTGTTTAGCTCTATGTCAAGGGCTGGCATACTTTCCCTGTCCAGGTATGCCATTCTTTCTCCCAGGACATATCCTTCGGGATCGAAAACCACGATGTCAAGAATTCCGGTAGGTACTCTTGTAATTGGTATAGAGATATCCTGCGCCTGGCTCAATAGTCCGGGAGCAGACCAATACAATAATCCCTTCCGGAACAGTGCAATAACTACCTTCTTGTCTCCGCCGAGGCCTGACATTGAATAGTTTGTGCCGATCCTTAAGCGGCTTTCAGTAATTTCCTTTATGTCAATAAATACTCCTTGCTTCAACCCGGTTGCAGGCTTTTGTGCTAAAGAAATTGCAAATGGAATTTTAATGAACATTTCCTGTCTCAAACTTCCCTTTTTGGCGTTTACCTGAATGATAATATCTTTTGGAAGAGATTCCGGAAGCCCTGAGCTGATCCGAAATAAACCGGTTTTATCTGTCAGGCCTTTCCCCGAATTTAAGATTTCATCTCCGCTTTTTATCTCATAGGATATCTGCAGTTTTGAAAGGGGTCTTGATTTATAACCGTATGCATTCAGATCAAGCGAAAATTCATCAGACGGCACATAAAAGTCCTTGTTAAATTTGTAATCCAGCATCAACTGCCCGGCAGGATCTGTTATTATTATATCCTTATTGAATACTTTGTTTGCTGTGATCATTCCATCTTTTTTGACATATGCCAGGAGATTGTATCTTCCCTGGTTAAGGTTCAGTGGGAGTCTGAAACTCCCTGTTGAAAAACCTTTTTCTATATCAAAAGTATTCGAGATAACTTCTTCACCTCTTGCATCCATAAGGGCCAGGACGCACTTGTCTGATCTGTCTGAAGGGGCAAGCGATGAAGCCTGCGTAATAAATGCCTTAAAAAGGATCTCCTCACCTGTAAAATAAACTGATCTGTCGGTATGGATATATATGTTATCGTGAGGCCTTGATGTATAGTAATTATCGATCCGGTCAATAAGGTTATTAATAAAATCGTCATTCGATTGGGCCTGTATGATTGCTGTTGCCAGTAATCCGAATACTGTGATCACGAGCAGATATTTATTTCTTTTCATGCTAAATGCTTTGGGTTTACCGCAAGTTACTTCAAAAATGCTTAGGATAAAATAATTTTTTTCCGCCCCTTTTGTGATGTATGATAATTCTTTAGAATCGGTCTAAATATATACTTGTTAGGTTATGATTTGGATTATAAGTCAAATTAGTTATATATTTACTTTCTATTTTTTTCTGTAATATTTTTTTATATAACTATTTTTTTTTAATCGCTTCGTTATGCCCGATCGAATTTATGCAATTGTTGCAGGTGAACTTGCCGAAGGCAGGAAGATCTCGACCGGGAATCTGGGCAAGATACCTGATATCATAAGAGCTTCATTTAAAAAGGTTAATGATAATTCGGAACCGGACAATCAGTTGGAATACCAGATCATAAGAATGGACGAGTTTTTGTGTATATCAGTTAATCCTGCCCTGGTTTTGCATTCAATGCTGATGCTGGCAAGCGATTTTCGCTTCAGAACATATAATCAGTTAGATCTTAGGACGGACCTCAGGCTTTCAATAGGAATTGGTCCGGCTGAAATGATCAGCAAGGCCATTCGTGAATCAGATGGAACCGCTTTCCGTATTGCAGATGCAGGATTGAGGTCGATGAAAAGGAATCAACGGATCATAATAGGAACCACAAACGAAGAAATTAATGAAGAATTAAGTGTTGCATGCGGATTTATGGACATTCTTATACATGACTGGTCGGATGAACAGGCAGAAGCGCTGTTTCTGCGCTTATCGGGAAAAAACCAGATGCAGATCAGTGAAGGCCTTAATATTTCTCAACCTGCTGTAAACAGGCGATTAAAGGCCGCTCATTACGAAGCAATTGAGAAATTCATTATTCGTTACAGTGCCCTGATAACCCGGAATTTTTAAACTGATTGATATGAAAGCCCATCACTGGATCATTCTCTTAATTGTAATTGCAGTCTCTGCATTACTGATCTGGAATAAGACTGATATCGATCCCCGTGTAGATCAGAGGATAGATCTTAACTGGAAGTTTACACTTGAAGATGATCCTGGTTTCAGCAAAACCGATTTCGACGATTCTTCCTGGGAAATCGTTTCCCTGCCACACGACTGGATGATAACGCTGGAACCGGAAAAGGATAATCCATCAGGTACTGCAGGAGGTTTCTACCCGGGAGGTGTCGGATGGTACAGGAAGCAGCTGGACATTTCAGAATACAAATCAAGGGAGCAATTCTACCTGGTATTCGACGGAGTTTTTATGAATGCCTCCGTTTGGATAAATGGAAATTTCGTCGGGGCTCATAATTATGGATACATTGGTTTCGATTTCGACATTTCGGAATATGTCAGGAAGGATACGGTAAACATTATAGCTGTCAGAACAGATTGTTCCAAAATGCCTGCCGACCGATGGTATTCAGGTGCAGGTATCTACAGGCACGTCAGGCTTATTGCAACAGATCCACTTCATTTCCCTGTTTTAAATACAAGTATAACTACCAGTTCAAACGGGGAGGAAAGAATTGCAAGATCAAATTTTGAAGTATTAAATAATGACCGGCACTCCAGGCGCTTCAGCATCAGGTCAGAATTACTTGCACCTGACGGAAGTCTTGTAGAAAGTAGTATAGTATCAGAGACCATTGATGGGAGAAGCAATTTACTTGTCTCGAGTGACCATCTTATAAGCGACCCGCAACTCTGGTCCGACAAAAACCCTGCCCTCTTTTGATATCGCAACTGAGTTTACCCCGGTTG
>CAYSAH010000199.1:0-7207 GCA_964428945.1 uncultured Bacteroidaceae bacterium
TGTGATTCTTTGTGCTTCTTTGTGCCTCTTCGTGTAACAGCTATTACACAAAGGACCACAAAGCACAGGGCGCGGGGCGCAGAGCATGGGGCAAGGAGCATGGAGCATGGGGCACCGGGCAAACAGAGCGCAGTCGAGGGACAGGCACTCCTAAGTACTTTTAAGTACTCCTAACTCCTAAGTACTCTCGCAGGTGGCCGTATCAAACCTTCTCTGCATTAAAAAAGCAGCTTGCTGCTCATCTGTGTTTATTTGTGTCCATCTGTGGACCAAAAAGCACAGGGCACGGAGCACAGGGCACTGGGCAGATCGAACGGAGTCGAGGTTTACAATAATACAGAAATATCCCGGTCCCCGAGTGGTATGCTGAGTGTTATGCTGAGCCTGTCGAAGCACGGAGCCGAGGGGGAGGCATCAGGTATCAGGCTATCAGGTAACAGGCACTCCCAGGCACTCCTAAGTACTCCTAAGTACTCCTAAGTACTATAGGCATCAGGTATCAGGGTGACCGGGCGGATCCGGATTTGCTGAATTATTTGGCATTTTCAATGATTCCGCTATTTTTGTGCTGCATATCTAATGAATTCCAAATCTGGCTAACTATAAATATTAAAAAATGAGCAAAAAGAACACATTCTCAAGAAGACAATTTCTTGGAACCTCCTTAATAGGTGTTGCAGGTCTTACGCTGATTCCCGGGTGCAAAATTGCAGCCCCTTCGGACACCCTGCGCATCGGATTTATTGGACTTGGCCGCCAGGCCATTTACCTGATGAGCAGTTTTATCAATATTAAAGGCGTAAAAATTGTCGCCTGTTCCGATGTCTATGAAAGGAAAAACCAGCGTTTCGTTCAACGTGTCAGGGCTCATTATGAAGAACTCGGTGAAAAACCTGAGATCAAATCCTATGCAAATTATAAGGAACTGCTCGACAGGAAAGATATTGATGCGGTGGTAATCGCCTCTCCCGATCATTGGCACTACCATATTGCCACCGATGCCATAAGCGCCGGAAAAGATGTATACCTTGAAAAACCTCTGACATTTACCATAGCTGAAGGTCAGAATCTTGTTAAAGCAGTTCGTTCCCACGATGCAGTCCTTGCAGTAGGCAGTCAGCAACGATCAGATACCAGCTTCCAGCATGCAGTAAAGATGGCAGCTGGCGGTAGCCTGGGAACACTTCAGAAGATCGACGTGTTCATCGGTGATAATCCTCACCCGACTCTTTACGATAAAGCGGAAGAAGTACTTCCAGCAGACCTGGACTGGCAGAAATGGCTTGGTCCGAATCCCTATGTACATTACAATGAAGTACTGGCCCCGATGATAACACTTGATCCTCCTGCAGATGAGAAAGAATGGGGTGCCTGGAGATGGTACAAGGAGACGGGTGGTGGATTGATGACAGACTGGGGCGCCCACATGTTCGACATTGCCCAGTGGGGACTGGGGAAGGATGGTTCCGGACCGGTAAAGGCCATTCCCGGCGGATTTGAGGACAATGAATACCTGAAATACATCTATGACAACGGCCTTGAAATGGAGGTAAAAGCCTTTGATGGCGGAACCAGGGGCGTTAAATTCTGGGGAAGCGATGGCTGGATCGAAATATCACGCGATAAATTTGTAGCCTCCGACGAAGCATTAAAACCACCTGTCCAGGAGACGGATGTACCCTATGAAGCAAGGGCCGGACACCACCAGAATTTTATAAATTCAGTGAAAGACCACGTTGATCCCGTGGTCCCGGTTGAAATTGGTCATCGCACCAATACCGTTTGCTGTCTTGGAAATATCGCCCACGAGCTTGGAAGACCGGTTGAATGGAACCCGGCAACTGAATCCTTTGTTAATGATGATGAAGCAACAAAACTCCTCACCCGTGAATACGGAGAGGGCTATTCACTCTAACTACTACTATTCTATTACATGCCGGTTGGGATAATACCTGACCGGCATTTTTTTTCCTTCCAAGCCTTTCAGAACATGAAGTAACTTCGTTTTTCTTTGCGCTTCTTTGCGTGCCTTTGTGTAATAGTGCTATAACGCAAAGGTTCGCAAAGAAGCCGAAGGGTCACAAAGTCAAATTCTGCTTTGCAAGAAATGTACAATCCTCTTATGGCTGCTTCAAGCATATAAATCATCTCATCATAAAATAGTTTTGATTTGATCACAAGGAGCTATATTTTTATTTATTCAAACCAAAACCTACAAAATGACAAAAGAACCCATCATCATCCGCCAGGCAGAATTCAACCCCAGGATCAAAAAGTACATCTTCTGGTTGCTTATATTCTACATGTTTGTTTCCGTTGCCGGCATCCCATTGATAATCATCTGGATCTTCGGTGCCGGACAGGCTATCAGCAAAAGATATTATGAACACCTCAGTTGCCAGCTGAGCGAGACCCACCTGGAATTCAAGAAGGGCATCATGTTCCGTGTTGAGAAAACCATCCCCCTTGAAAACATCCAGGACCTGACCTTCCTGGATAATCCCTTCCTCCGATGGTTCGATCTCAGGATCCTGAAGATCGAGACGGCAGGTTCTAGTAATCCGCAGGGCAGCGACATGAAGCTGATAGGAATTATCGACACCCCCGCTTTTAAGGAAAAAGTGCTCGAACAGCGAAGCATTATTCGCAATAAGAACATGTCGGCAAAGGATACATCCCAGGAAGCAGGTGGCGACGAGGTCATTGCTTTGCTCAAAGAGATCCGGGACCTCCTGAAGAATAAAGGAGGCTAAAACTATTCCGAGTCATTCATGCGATCAGGAAAGTCAATTAGATTTCCCCGATGCATCCGGCAGGATTCTTAAGCATTCCTGATGGACGGTGAGGATGACACCCCACCATTCAGTTTACACTCAGATTAACACTTTTTAACACAGCTTCCTTTCGTTGTAATGTATTATTATTCTGAATAATACATATGGGTTGTGAAATAATTACCCCCTATATATGAAATACATGGAGCTGAAAAAATGGATGAGGAGCCATTGGTAAATGTAAATTCATGAATAGGATTTAGAAGATATGCGGCTTAATATTGTAAAGCGCTAAATCTAAATCTTCAAGAATGGACGCACACAAACAAGTTGACGAAGGAAGGTTGGACGTAAGGAAAATCAAAATAATAAAATACCTTCTCTATTTAGTCTTTGTAACGGTTCTCGTCGTTGTTTTAACCCTAACCTTAGTTTACAATCTCGCTATGAAGAATAATCTTACAATCAGCAGGTTCCTGGTAATCTTCGCTTCATTTCTGTTCTTTTCAGTTGGAACTATACATGCCCAGCAAATAACTGTAACAGGAACGGTAACAGACCAGGATAATTTTGCCCTGCCAGGGGCCAATGTTACGATCAAAGGAACAACCACTGGTAACATAACTGACCTTGACGGCAAGTACACAATTACCACAGATCAAAATGATATACTGGTGTTTTCCTACATTGGATATACACCAAGTGAGGTCCCGGTAAATAACCAGACAATAATTAATGTGAAATTACTGGAGTCGGCCGAAACACTTGAAGAGGTGGTGGTCATAGGGTATGGGGAACAAAAAAAGGTAACCGTAACTGGGGCGATTTCGGCGATAGGCTCGGAAGAGATCCTGAAATCCCCAAGTGCCAGTGTTGCCAACTCGCTTACAGGTAAAGTAACCGGTCTGTCCTCTGTTCAATATTCCGGTCAACCGGGAGAAGATGATGCGACATTGTATGTAAGGGGTGTTGCCTCACTTACTGAAGACCGTTCTGCACCGCTTATGATCGTTGACGGGGTTGAACGTTCATTCATGCAGCTGGACCCAAATGAGGTTGAAAGCATTACAGTACTTAAAGATGCCTCCGCCACTGCTGTGTATGGCGTGAAAGGAGCGAATGGTGTCATTATTGTTACTACAAAACGGGGACAGGAAGGTCCTGCAAGGATCAGTGCAAACGTATCAACAGGAATGCAGGTACCCATAGGCTTGATGGACTTTGCCGACAGCTACACCTATGCAATGATGTACAACCAGTCCCAATTGAATGACAATCCCGACCTGGATCCAAATCTGCTCAAATTCAGCCCGGAGGCCATTGAGGCTTTCAGGACAGGCTCAAATCCCCTTATCTATCCCAACATCGATTGGGTGGATTATATCATGAAGCCTTCTGCCATGCAGACAAAGGGAAATGTAAATATCAGCGGGGGAACAAAAAATGTAAAATATTTTGTGTCTTTGGCATATCTTAACCAGGACGGCCTTTTCAATACCTTTGATTCCCAATACGACTATAACTTTTCCTACAACAGGTATAATTACAGGTCAAATATTGATATCGACCTGACAAAATCCACAAAAGTCGGGATAACCATCGGTGGAAGGGTCGGTGTAAAGAATCAGCCTGATCCCAACGACGGCATGAATAGCTTCTTCAGGAATACTTCCTGGTCGGTGCCATTTTCCGGTGCCGGGATTGTCGACGGCCGTTACATTCGTTCCGGCGAATTTTATATCTCCGGGCCAAAGAAGGATGGACTGAACGAGTTTTACGGAAAAGGATATCAAAACCTTACCAACAACGACCTTAATTTTGACATTGACCTGAGACAGGACCTGGCAGCGATCATTAAAGGCTTGTCATTCCGAACCAAGATCTCCTACAATAGCTTTTATACACACAATAAGGTTAGGAATTCCTCAGTCGCGAATTATGAGCCCTATTACCGCACCGATGTGGATTCGACAGCAGTCGGGGATTCGACCATTGTCTTCAGGAAGAATGGCTCCGACGGAAGCCTTTCCTATTCAGAAGGAACAAGCAAGGGAAGAAATAATTACCTGGAATTTGGCCTGGACTATGCCAGGAAATTCGGCAACCATAATGTCACCGGGCTCCTGCTTTATAATCAGAGAAAAGTTTACTATCCTGAACAGTTCAGTTACATACCTACGGCAATCGTTGGCCTCGCAGGCCGCATAACCTACGATTTTCGTACAAAGTACTTACTCGATCTGAACCTGGGTTACAATGGATCTGAAAACTTTGCAGAAGGAAGGCGCTTTGGCTTATTTCCCGCAGTATCGGCAGGATGGATCCTGTCTGAGGAAGCCTTCTTCCCTGAAAACAGGCTCATCAGCTACCTGAAACTCCGGGCTTCAGTGGGTCTCGTGGGAAATGACAAGATCGGAAGCGACAGGTTCCTTTACCTTCCTGATTCCTATACCATTGACGCAGGAGGCTATAACTTTGGCACCAATGTACCTACCAACCAGCCCGGCGCCGCTGAGGGACAGATCGGCAATCCCCTGGTTACCTGGGAAACTGCCCAAAAACAAAATTACGGGATCGATATGAACCTGTTCAGTGGAAAGCTCGGACTAAACATTGACTATTTCCGGGAATACCGCAAGGATATCCTTACCAAGCGTCAAACTGTTCCCGGGTACCTTGCTATAGACCTTCCGGCCGTTAATATTGGTGAAGTAAAGAACCAGGGATACGAGATCGAGCTTAAGTGGCGTCAGAAAATTACCCAGGACATCCAGTACTGGATAAACTTCAATACTTCTCATGCTGTTAATGAGATCGTTTTCATGGATGAGGTTGAACAGCCTGAAGAATACCTGTATCGCACCGGTCATCCCGTCAACCAGTATTTCGGATATATTTTTGATGGATTCTATGATGACAGAGAAGATAACGCTGATCTCCCGGACCACCTGTACGAACTTAAACCGGGAGACATGACTTATAAGGATCTGAATGGAGATACAATTATCAATCAGCTTGATCAGCGGGCAATTGGTTATACACCATATCCGCAGGATGTATTTGGATTGAACCTGGGGTTCAACATCAGGGAATTTGATATTTCAATATATATATCTGCAGCGACCCATACTTCACGAATGCTAGAAGAAACATACCGCAAGGCTTTTGGCGAGACCCTGGACCGTTCTCTGATGCAATACATGGCCGACGGCGCATGGACTCCTGAAACAGCGGACATTGCTACCTTTCCAAGGATGACATTGACCGGATCGGAAAACAATTCCAAGGACTCTGATTTCTGGATCAGGGATGCATCCTATATACGATTGAAGAACGTTGAAATGGGGTATAACATCAAGGGGAAGACCCTGCAAAAACTGGGAATACGTGCTCTGCGGGTATATGCGAACGGCTATAACCTGTTTACCCTGGATAAGCTGAAGCTTGCAGATCCTGAATCACAAACCGGACGGTTTCCGGAATATCCCCTTTCTAAGATCTATAATGTTGGTTTGAAAATGAATTTTTAGTCTATCGTCATGCTTATAAAAAAGATCATAATTGCATTAGTAATAGGATGGGCCTTAGTGACCTCCTGTGAAAAACTTGAACTCGGTAACGAATTTCTTGAAAAACCGCCGGGAAGTGACGTAACTATCGATACTGTCTTTAACTCCATTGAATATGCAGAGCGATTTCTATGGAATGCATACTCCACATTGCCATACGGGCTGAACCTGAACTGGAATTCAGCGAAGAATGACAAGCTCGGCATGGACATCCTGGAATGTCTGACCGACCTCAACTATAGTTTCCTGGCATGGGGCGGCGCAGCAGAGCTCTATTACAATGGACAGTATAGTGCTTCCACGGAAAACAGCAGTCCCAAAACGAAGTACCATTATACGAAAGAAAGAAGCTGGGAGGGGATCCGTAAAGGTTGGATCTTCATTGAGAACTCCGATCGTGTACCGGATGCCCCCGAGGAGTACATCAAACAGCTTCAGGCAGAGGCCCGGATACTTATAGCGCTTCATTATTCCGATATGTTCAGGCACTTTGGCGGACTTCCATGGGTTAACCGGGCATTCTATCCTTCCGATGACACCAATATGCCGCGTCTCACAGCCAGGGCAACCCTTGATTCGATCGTTGCGCTGATCGATGAGGCCATACCTTTTCTTCCCTGGACCCTTGAAGATCCGGAAAATTGGGACGGTAGATTTACCCAGGCAGCTGCCATGGGATTAAAAGCCAGGATCCTTCTTTTTGGAGCAAGTCCCCTTTTCAATAGTGACCAGCCCTACCTGGATGGCCAGGCTTCAAACGAACTGCTTACCTGGTACGGAGGCTATGATCCTTCTCTCTGGGTTGCTGCTGCTGATGCCGCAAAAGATTTGATCGATGAACTGGATGCCGAAGGAGGATACCAG
>CAYSAH010000200.1:0-7193 GCA_964428945.1 uncultured Bacteroidaceae bacterium
AAGGGTTTGAATTTTTCTGAAATGCATCCAGCGCTTCATCATCGAAAATTGGCGACATCCCGTCGTTTTGACGTGCCTGGTTATATAATAAGGCAGCATCATAGGCTCCTGGATATTGCGGCAATTTTATAGGAGAATTAATTCCATACTGATATTCTGCTTCAAAAATTCTTGTCCCCGGGCTTCCTTTCTTAGTAATGACATTGATGATGCCATTAGCGCCGACATCACCATACATTGCTGCAGCGGAAAAATCCCTGTAAACAACTACTTCTTCAATTTCTTTAAGATCGACAACTAAATCGCGAGGTATGCCATTAAGCAAAATAATGGGAGTTTTTCCCCGTAAATTGAAGTTATACCTGGCAGCACCCGGGGTATTGGATTCCTGGTGACTAAAAAACCCGGGAATTCTTCCGCTAAGGGCCTGCATTAAATCATTTGTTGGGTTCTTTCTTAATTCTTCACCAGAAATCCGGATTACTGATCCGGTTATTCTTTCTTCAGGAAGGTGATCAAAATTTACGGGGATTACCGATGAATCTTTCTTCGAAGCGTTATTCCTCAAGGCATCCAGAACCTGAGCATGTCCTGATCTTATAAAAGACGAACAAACAAACAGGTATGTTATAATATATAAAGTTGTTTTTAAACTTCGGTTCATTTTCGACATAAATAATACGTTTAAATACTACCAACCGGGATTTTGATAAAATCCTACGAACATACTGACATCAGCCAATCGTAAGGGGTAGAGATAATGCTTTTCTTCATAAACCCTCACGGGATACTGATCATCTTTTACTTCAAAGCGGTAGCCAGTAGGATAAAGGTTCAGGTCCGATTCAGGAAAAAGGTGAATTGTTCGTGGTGTCCGGTTTTCCAGTAAATGAGCAATGTGCCATCTTCTGATGTCCCACCACCTGTGATCCTCAAAACTGAGTTCAACAGAGCGTTCGTTCCATATCCTTTCCCGGAAAGATTCTTTGTCAGCTGTAAATCTTCCATGAACATCAGGCATTCCTACCCTGTTCCTGATCTTGTTAATTGCTTCAATTGCAGTCAGAGATGATCCGGAAACTGCGCCGTTGGGACCGGCAAACTCATTCACAGCTTCAGCATAATTCAAATAGATTTCAGCCAATCTAAAGAAAATGTAGGGTTGCTGAACATCGTAAATATTGCTTCGCATAAAATCCTCCGGCCAGTATTTCCTGACCAGGTATCCGGTTGAAGATCCCTGGTCGGTGTTTGCAAAATTCCGGTACTTTGCACCATCATAAAGGTCCAGGGTGGTAAATCCCCTGTCGATCGCAGGTGCCCAGACTACCCCATTATAGAGGATATCATTATAAAAACGGGGATCTCTTGAAACATAGGGATTTTGCGGGTCATACCCGGATTCGGGAGCCTCGATCGGCCAGCCGCTGTTCATTTCATAGCGATCGACCAGATTCTGAAGCGGAGAGACACAGATGGTGTGGCTGGTACCCGCGATGTCGTTCGGCGGCCACATGTACCTTGGAGAAACCATCGTGCGATTCGAGACAGATAACGGTCCCATGTAGCGGTTGAAGATCGTCTCCCTGTTGATGGGTTTCCCATAGAATATCTCGCGGTAGTTCTTCAGCTCTTCAATGGATCCTTTCGCATAGTCCGATCCCGTCTCACTGTCAACATCCATGGTGATTGCCTCAGAAGCATCGATCAACTCGTAAAACCCTGTACTCTCGGCATATGATATCATCTCCCAGGCCGCATCGGCTGCTTGCTCCCACCTGGATGGATCATTGCCCGGATTATAGGTCGGGCTGGCATCGTACAGCAAGGCACGTGACTTCAGGGCCAGGGGCATGCCTTTCGTGACCCGGCCGACATTTGCATCATCCCATTGTTGAGGCAAAAGATCAAAGGCCTGATCGCAATCCTCCACAATTCGCTGAATGGATTCATGATAGCTTAGCCTGCTCCTTTCAAGGTTTTCTTCCAGGCTCAGGACCTCATCGATATAGGGCATGCCTCCCCACCGCTTTACCAGTTCAAAATGGAACAGTGCCCTCAATGCATATGCCTGGCCCAACAACAGATTTTTCTCCTCTTCAGTTGCATCCCCCAATTGATCAATATTTGTTATGGTCATATTGGCGATCCTGATCCCTTCCCAGGAATAATCCCACGCAAAGGTCAATTCATGGGTTCCGCTACCCTCGGGCGTCCCACTAAAAAGTGAAAAGTATGCTCCGGTATGATAATGGTTGTAGCTATCGCCCCGCTGCCTGCCCGGATGCGCTTCATCCGAGCAAATATGGGAGGAAGAATAATTCTTCATGTACCCATCGATGGCACGCATTTCGTCATAGATCTTATCGTACATCTCATCTGCAAAGCGACGGTAATTTTCATAGATCGAGAACACGTCCTCCTGTGAAAGAATTTCCTTGTCAGGCGATTCATCCAGATAATTCTCACAGCCGGTTAATAAAAGCAATGCCAGTATAATATGAATTGATATACGTTTCATTCCTCTACCCATTTTTTAAAAAGTTACTTCCACTCCAAGATTAATTCTTCGCATCAGGGGGTAGCTTGCGTGGCTGGCGCCGGTATTGCCACCCTCCGGGTCTCCGAATTTTAATGGCGCCCATAGTAAAAGATTGTATCCATTCAGGTAAAAACGCAGGCTTCTCAATCCTGCCTTATTCATTCCGCTTGTTGTAAATGCGTACGATAGATCAGCACTTTTCCACCTGAAATAACGGAGGTCCTGTAAAGTATAGGTGCTGCTTTGCTGGTTGACATGGTTCAGGTTCATATGGAGCGTTGGAAACTGTGCATCCGGGTTGTCAGGCGACCAGTAATCAAAATGCTCGGGCCTGGCACTTTCGTATCCCTTGAAGAAAGGATAAATATAAAGTGTGCCGCCCTGACGTGATGCGGCCATCACATCCCAGGCTCCTGCAAAAAGCATCCTGAAACTGAATCCTTTATAATTTGCTCCCAGTTGAAAATTGATTTCCTTCCGCGGGACAGACGAGAAACCGTAGTGTATACGATCCCTTTGATCGACGATCCCATCGGCATTGTAATCAAGATATTTTAAATCCCCGGCCATGGCATCAGGGAAAATATTGTCGGGTGCATTCACAACTTCATCGATGTTTTGATACACGCCGTTTACCGGGTATACCTGGTTAACACCAATGGGTTTACCAGCTTCCTGGAGATGTTCGTCCAGCAATGGAGGATCATCCTGAAAAATTACCCGGGTATCATTAAAACTGAAACCAGTATTGGCATAATAACGGAAGTTATCTCCTATCGTATTATTATAGCCAAGCTCTAATTCGATACCATGAGACTTGGTGGATGCCAGGTTTGCCTTGGGAATATCTACTGAGCTTCCGAAATAGTCAGGAACATTCCGTGGAGTTATAAAAATACCCTCCCGCTTTTCATGATAAAGATCCAGTGTTGAAGTAAACGCGTCATTAAAAAGGTTGATTTCAAACCCCAGATTTTCTTTTGTTGCTGTTTCCCAGGTTGCATTCGGATTGGCCAGTTTAGACTCGATAAGTGTTCCGCCCTGGTCATCATAATTTACACCAAACTGATATAGTTTACTGTCTGGGCTGTATTCACCCTGATACATCCACCGGTCTGCACCCGCTTCACTACCGACCTGACCATAGGAGTAACGAATCTTAAATAAACTCACTATCGGGATGTTATCAGCGAATATTTCCATGTTTGAGATATTCCATCCAACGGCACCCGAAGGAAAAAAACCGAACCGCTTCCCGGGCGCAAATCTTTCAGAACCATTGTAAGCCCCATTTCCCTCCATGAGAAATGTATTGTCATAATTGTATGTTATTCGCCCTACCCAGTCCTCGCGAAACCTTGGGAAATTGATGACTTCCCTTGAGCCCCATTTGTAATTCCTTCTACTAAAAAGTCCCATTGCAGAAACTGCATGCTTACCGAATGTATTTTCATACATTATCTGCAGCCTGTAATATTGTGAACTGTTAAAATAAGTAAGGTTTTCGTTGTCCCACACCCTGAGTACATCTTCCTGCCCATCCGGATCGCCTATTATTTCCCAGGTGCCATCTTCATGCAAGTGCCAGGTAGGCACCGAATAGTCATAGTCCCTGGAATATGAATAGTCGGAACTATAGGAAAACCTGCCTGTAAATGACAATCCTTCAGTTATAAAATCCAGGTTTTGATCTAATTCAAAATCAGAAGTGATCATACTGCCTGTTTCCGAAATAAAACCCATTTTATTCATCCTCTCCAATGGGTTATACAGCTCTACCAGGTTTATATCTCCCAATCTTTCTGTATTTGCATCAGGATTGTTTTGATCTGGAAATTCATCAAAAATATCTGCCGGATATCTTACGGGGAAATAATGAGGTGGTAAGGTATAGGCTAATTCATAAATGGTACGCTGCAGGGCCTCTTCCGACATATTTGGACGATTATGGTCTTCAAGAAGCCCTGAAAGATTCACTGCCAGCGTTGTTCTTTTAGCTAAATTAAAATCGAGATTTGTCCTGAAACTATAGCGCTTGTAATTAAATCTTGGATCATTATCTCCCTGTTTTTCTGTTTTAAAAATATCTCCCTCGTTAAGAAATCCAAGTGACCCAAAATACTTAACAAAATCGGTACCTCCCTGCACAGTATAGTTTGCCCGCTGGCTCAGGGCAACTTCTTTCACAATTTCATCATACCATTGTACATCCGGATATAAATACGGGTTGACATTGTTCTTGTGATAGAGCATCCACCTTTCACTATGAATATCTCCCCAGCGCTGGTCGTTTTTGTAAGCGACATTGGCAAGCTTCATGGTTTCATAAGCTCCCAGTCTTTCCGGAAATCTTGTGGGTTGCTTAAAGGTACTTTCAGCCATAAAGGTCATACGAGGTTTGGATAACGTTCCCCGTTTCGTGGTAATGATAATGACTCCATTCGCACCTTTTACGCCATAAACCGCGGTTGCACTGGCATCCTTCAATATTGAAATGGCTTCTACTTCATTGGGGTCGATGTTTGAAAAGTCGCCGGTAATCTCCACGCCATCCACCAGAATTAATGCCCTGGATTCATTCAATGATGACCTCCCCCTGATATAAATATCTGCAGTTTCTTCCCCGGGTTGTCCCGACTGGGTAATCACATTCACTCCCGGTGTAGTTCCGCTCAGTGCTCCGGATAAATTTGGAACTCCCATTTTCCTGAGGTCGGCTCCTTTTACCTGTGAAATCGCAGATATAAGACTTTCCTTTTTTTGTGTCCCATACCCCACGACAACGACCTCCTCGAGAGATTCTGAGGAAGGGAACAGTGTAATTTCAAGGTAGGTATTATTCCCTACTTCTTTTTCCTGGGTTTCATAACCAATGAAAGAAAAACTGAGAATGCTGCTTGTTGAGGGAACCTGGAGACTGAATTCACCCTCTTGATTTGCAATGGTACCTATATTCACTCCCTTTACAAAAACATTTACACCGGGCATCGTGACGCCAACTTCATCTTTAACAATGCCATTTACGGTGATACCCTCCTGCGCTTGCAAGCATGTCATCGTCAACGCTAAATACATTAACACCAATAGCTTCCTCATTTGAGCAAAATAATAAAAAAAGTAAAAATACCGGTGGACAAAGGCATGTCCACCGGCAATTGTCTGTCAAGCTTTATTGAATAATGGCTTTTTGTCTTGAAACCATTGTTTCTGAAGCATATTCGAATATGTAGAGTCCCTTCTGCAGACTACTTATATCCATTGTAGTTACCATCGTTTCCATTTCACGGGTCAGGACCATTTTGCCGGTGATATTATATATCCTGAGTACTCCGGGCTGTTCATCATTTGTCCGGATTGTCACATGATCACTCGCCGGGTTTGGATATATTTTCAATACCTGCTCCCTTAATTCCAGGTTGTTTTGAATGCCCGTTGTATCAACGGTATCGATTTTCATACAACCTTCCGGGACGACAGCTAACTGGTTCGTTATATATATCTGGTCAATCTGGGTTTTGCTCTCACGTCGTATGATTGTAAAAGTATGTTTCCCGGGTCGCAAGTCAAAGATGTAGGGATCAATATCCGTACCTTCTTCAGACTTCACCTGGTCCCATATCCATACGGTAGCGCTTTCAATCAGATTGTTCCGACCCACAAAACCGTCCATATCCCACCAGAAAGAATCATCGGTTATAGAAGGTGCCAACACCCGCCACCAGATAACGAATGCAGCCCTGTTCTTCACTTCAAATTCAATGGAAATCCGCCCTGAGTCACTGGGCACAATCTGATCCCCGCCTTTAAGTGTCATTACGTACTTTCCTCCGCATGCTGCCGTATCTTCAAACACTTCAAAAGGAGGGAAAAATGCCTGATCCGCAAAATCTTCGGCTTCAAATACAAAGGACTCCTCTTCCACATCCGGGAAACCTTCAGTCATCCCGATGTTGTCAATTCTGACAGAAATATCCGAGGCCCCTAACTCCAGGTAGAAGTAAGCACTGTCCGTGATGAAATCTTCTTCTGCAGTAAATTCAAACTCATATTTCTGAGGGCTGTTCAGCATGACAAACGGAACATCCAGGATCAATCCCGGGTTCTCTTCAGTCCCCATGAGAAAATGTGCATTCCGTAAATTGGCGGCTGTGGCAGTGAAATAAAGGTTATATATCCGGTTTGGCTTGACCGATACCGGGCCATACATTACCTGTATCCCTGCATCCTGTGGTGAAGCCGGAATGGTCACCGGATCAATAATCAATTCTCCATTGCGAACATAGCCAAAGGTATCATCGATTTCATATCCTTCTTTTACATCTATGATAATTGGTTCTAACGGATCATTGGTGACATCGGAAAAAACGATTGTATCACGGATTTCCGAAACTGCAGGTGGTGGAGCCGAACAATTGTCAGATGCAGGCATCGTAATCAAATAATCTATCAAGCTCATATACAATTCTTTACCTTTTTCGGTAAGTGATATTTCTCCATCTTTCTGACCCTTTGGACCAAAAAATACCCAATAACCACCTGGAGTATAGCCTCCCTCATAAGCTTTTACGCATGCTTCAAATTCAGCAAAAATCACTCCTCCATTATCTAAGGTATCAGCCAGGTTGATATAATTTTCTGTTCCTTCCGGAAT
>CAYSAH010000201.1:0-7163 GCA_964428945.1 uncultured Bacteroidaceae bacterium
AGGGGTTCAGAGGTCCTTGACCTGAAAAATTTAAAGCCTGGATTTTATGAAGTTATACTAAATCTACCCGACCAGGTAATCCGAAAAAAACTGGTCATTGTCCAGGGGTAAATCCTGTATCCCCAGACTGGCTTTCTACTCAAAATAGTTAATATACCAGTTGCTCTCATCCATCAGCAGGGCTTCTATTTCTGCCCGTCTTGAAACAGGATATTTTGAAGCTACTGTTTTTGCAAGGAAGGAAGGATCTCCCCGACGTTTGGCTACCCTGATAAGGTCATAGAACCTTTCACCTTCAAAGGCCAGCTCCCTGGCCCGTTCATCAAGGATATCATTTTCGAACTTTTTCTGTTTCTCCGGCTGGTTCCCTGAAAGGTCTTCGTATCCGATGATCTCATTGGTATATGGGTTTTTAATATATTGTATATTGTCAAAATTAAAGCCATCAATACCATTTCCCAGGCCTATTCTTCCCCGAACACCAAGTTCAGGTCTGTTTACATCATTTCCATAGTTGCTGCCGTTATTTATTATTTTCAGGGCAACGTTTACATCAGTCCTGATTAAACCATTGATCTCAGTTTTCCAGTAAGCATAAATCTCCGCCATGTAGAGATGGATGGATGCAGCCCTGTAAATTATATAGTTTGCGTCCTGATCATACCTGTCCTTTCCGACAGAATATTTATATACGATCGTATCAACATCTTCCATGATCGCTATGGAATTCCTGTCATCTTCCAGTGCCCTGAGAGTGAGCATTTCAGTGTATTGATCTTCTGAAAGGACGATTCCATTCCGAACATACAGGTAGGATGATCCGTATCCGCGGTAGAAATCACCCGGAGCTCCCGGGTTGACCATCTCATGCTCGGCAGGATCAGGATCGCTTGAATTGATGGATTGATAGCGCCAAACACTTTCCCATTTCCTGATTGCCGGGTAACTCGGTTTGAGCATATATTTATTTGGCATCCATGGTTCAAAAAATGTCTGTAAGTCATTTTGCTGGAAATAGGTCTTATTGAACCAGATGGTGAAAATGTGTTCCCTGTAATCCAGGTTGGTAAATATCTGGTTCCACCTCCAGTCACGAAATGTACCATCGAGATGGTACCTGTAATTCTCCGTGGAATTGTACAGAATCTCACTAAAATGTTCTTCAGCCTTAACATAGTCTCCAATTGTAAGATACATATGCCCGAGAAGTGCATGCAAGGCAAATTCATTCCATACCGAAACCTCCCAGCTGTTGTCTTTGTTTTCAACATAATGGTTAACGCCAACTGCCTTTATCCTGGTTTCCAGTTCATTTGTGAAATAATCGATAACAAGGGCCTGATCATAATATTTTTTCTCCAGCATTATATCCTGGTTGTAAGTGGTATCATTATAATATCCATCAGTTGAAAAAACGATATGAACACTGTCAGTATAAGTTCCCGGGGAGGCAAGAAACTGGTCTATTTCATCAATGGTAGTCAGGGATTCGGGAATGAAGGGAACCTTTCCATAGATCCGGACCGCATTGAAATAGGCCCAGGCCCGCATGACAAGAGCCTCTCCATAAAGCCTGTCATAATTGTCTGCAGTTTTTGAATGATCCAGCACATTGGGGTGTTCAATTTCCAACACCCTTATAAAATTGTTGCAGGCAGAAATAAGTTTAAAAATCCCGGTAGGAGAGGCATATTTGTTGGTCTTCGAGATGTTGAAATTATATATCTCAACCATATCGGCGCTTGCATTTTCAGTTATATTGAGCAGGTCTCCCCTTAGTTCACCAAGAATCATTAATTGTTCGACAAGTTGTTGCTGCAGGCCGTAAAGCCCTATTTCAATTGACCTGTATTCGTACCAGTCGTCGAAGAGTTTGTCTTCGGTAAGATCAATTTCCTGTTCGGGATTAAGAAATCTTTCGCATGAAATCAATCCTGACGATAAGATCAATATCAAAGCAAAAATCCCCGAATATTGTGTAGTCCCTATCATATCCTTCATGAGATTAAAATCCAAGTTTTATTCCTGCTAAAAACTGCCTGACCTGCGGCGTTTGTCCATAGTCAACGCCCTGGTGAACCTGGGAATGTGAGAAGGCAAATTCCGGGTCATATCCCAGGTAATCTGAGAATGTAAGGATGTTATTGGCAGAGATATAGAATTCTGCGTTCCTGAATGCAAGAAATTTGTCAGGAATCCTGTAGCTGATCGTTACATTTTTCAACCTCAGGTAAGAGCCATCTTCTATCCAGCGGCTTGAAAATGCAGAATTTCCCATCGGATCCTGCCAGTAGGCTTTTGGAATGGTGGTGGTTTGCCCTTCATACTGCCACCGGTTAAGGACCGTAGTACTCTGGTTATAGAGAGAGGACATTGATTCATTCAGGTACCTGACATAGTTGAATACTTCATTACCCTTAACAAATTGTAACATTGTACTGAGACTGAAGCGCTTGTAATAGAAGGTATTATTCAGGCCACCAAAAAGCTCCGGGTGAGAGGAACCTATGATGGTTCTGTCATACGCGTCGATTACTTTATCCGGGGATCCGGCAGGACCAGAAATATCAGCAAATTTTGCGTCCCCGGCCTGGAAAGGCAGTCCCTTATCATTCACGAATCCATCTGCCAGCGCTTCGGATTGTGTTGAATAAACCCCCAGGTATTCGAGGCCATAGAAACTGTTTGCAGCAGCACCTACCATGTTAATTTTTTCACCACCGGGAATGGTATACGCCAGCTGATCTCCTTTAAGAGAGGTTACCGTGTTGGTGAAAGAAGAAAGGTTGGCCTGCAGGTCCCATTTGAATGATCCAAGGTCAAGGATTCTTAAAAACGTGTTGAATTCCCAACCTGTATTTTTCATTTCGCCACCGTTTTCCATTCTCAGATCATATCCGAAATAAGGATCCAGCGGACTAAAAATAAGCATATTCTCAGTGGTAGTCTGAAAGAGATCCAGTGAAGCCCTGAACCTGTTCCCGAACAGTCCGAGGTCAAGCCCTGCATTGATCTGCAAAACTGTTTCATAGGTAAGCTGATCGTTTGGAACAGTTGCAGGGAACAGTCCAACCGTTTCACGGAATTTTATCGCCTGGTAGTAGTTTGTTGCACTGGCTTCCCCGATATCATCATTGCCTGATTTACCAATAGCTACCCGGAGTTTTAATTCTTCAAGCCAGGATAAATTCTTCAGGAAGGATTCCTGTGATAACCTCCAGGCAGCCCCGGCGGAATAAAACAAACCAAAAGGCAGGCTGTCTATCCTGATCGTATTTGTTGCGTTATCGCCGATCCTTGAAGATCCGTCAAGTGAAACGCTTCCGGAAAACAGGTAGCGGTCCATCAATGAGTAGGTGACAAATTCATACAGGGATATCCAATTCCAGTTCCTGTTGAGTCCGCCTATTTCCCTCTGATCATTCTGGCCGTCCTGTATCATCCTGTACTCATCATTTTCATGAGCGTTTTTTGTAAGGCCCCAGTCGAACTGGTACTTATTCGACTGTATATTGAAACCAGTGTTGGAGGTGAACAGATGTTTGCCACCGAAATTCTGACTAAAAGTCAGATAGGTATTATTGAAGAAGGAGGTGATATCGTTGTTTGAGGCCTTTGCAACATTAATTGCTTCATTGTCATAATAGAGCTCCATGCCCCTGTTTGGCATAAAAATTCTTTCCTTTAAAATATTGTAGGTAAGGTTGAATTTGCTTTTTAACTGGAGCTTATCACTGAACTTTCCATCCAGGCCAAAGCGGGCAACAAAATTATAATTGCTGTTTGAAGCACTATAATTGTCGATGGTAGCCAGCGGATTGCTTACCCCCAACTCATCAATTTCGGTCAGGTCAGTCAGTACATTCCTTGCTAAATCATATTGATAAGGGTTAATCAGCGGAGATTTTGCCAGTGCTGTAAAAATCGGACTGGTTTGTGTTACAGTTGCAGCTTCTTTGAGGTTGGATGAGTTGTAATTGAAAGAGACTCCGGCATCCATCTTTAGCCAGGTGAAGATATTTAGCAGGCTCACAAACCTGAGGTTGTACCCGGTATAATTGGTAGTCTTTATAATTCCGTCACTGTCGGTATATCCAAATGACAATCCGTACCGGGCTATTTCGTCACCCCCTTTAACATTCAGGTTGATGTTTGTCATAAGGGCATTGCTGAAGATGAGTTCCTGCCAGTTTGTATTGTGCTGGTAGTCCAGGTAGTTAAGATCCTCCTCCTCCAGGAAGAGGACAGGATATTCCTCGATAAGGTCTTCCTCATAAATTCCCGATGAAACGAGAAGCTCACTTACAAGGGTCTTGTGTTGTACACCGTTCAATTGAGGGATCAGGTTTGAGGGAGACAGGCTGAAACCATTCCTGTAATCCAGTTCTATGGTAGTTTGGGTAGCAGTTGGCTTGAGGGTCTGGATAAAGATCACCCCGTTGGAAGCTTTTGATCCGTAGAGAGCCGTGAGTGACGGATCTTTTACAATGTTAAACTCCGAGATATCAAATGGATTAAGATTCACAAGTGCATTGTAATCATATCCATCGAGATTGGAATTAAACACGCCCTGGGAAACTATTGGAATTCCATCGACAACATAGAGAGGCTGATTATTGGCATACAGTGAATTCAGCCCTCTTATTGTAGTAACTGCGCCGCTGCCAGGCATTCCGGAACGGTTGACAACATACATCCCGGCAACCCTGCCCTGCAATAACTGATCCACGGAAATTGATCCATTTTTTTGAAAGTTTTTCATCTCCATTTCAGAAACAGAAGCAGCCAGGTTTCTCCTTTTCAATAATTGTTCAAGCACAATAAACTCATCATCCCCTGAGCTTAAATCAGTTGGAGTGAGGTATATTTTAACTGAATTCCTCTTATTCAGGTAAACCCTTTTTACTTTATAATTGCTTGTGGGAGAAATGAGCATCCAGTCTTCCGGACTATATGAAACAAGCTGAAATTCGCCTTTTTCATTTGTAAGAACAGGCAATTTGTCAGAACCTTCCATACTCACCGAAACATTTTTCACAGGTTCACCAAGGTGGGACAGGATCAGTCCTTTCACAAGGCTTGAATCCTGGGAATATATTGCTGTTAGGTTAACAAACAGGAAGAGCAGTACAATGAATGATTTACAGAATATACCTGAATTCATCATACCACTACATGTTCCGGTTTGGATGATCCTGTTCATTACATCTTTTATATTTTGAAAGTGATTCATTTCAGATGATATTTTATTTTATTCAGGGTAAGGAATGAAATCAATGTAGTCGAAAACCAATCCATTTGAAGGCATGTTGGCAGGGCCTCCGTATTCAAATTTAATTTTAGCCTTTCCATACTCACTTTCGTTGTATACCCAGCAGTCGTACCTGATGTAACCGTTTTTTGGTTTATAGAATTTCCCGGTAACGCTCAGGTAGTTAAATGGATTTAAAACAAATTCATAGGAATTTATGGTTTTAACAAGTACATCGTTGAAATAAACAGAGAAAATCCCGCCGGTTGTCATACTGGTTCTGACAATCATCAGGTATTTTCTCGGGAACAGGTTTTTGACATTAAATTCTACACTGTAAGTTCCTTTGTATCCGAGGGTCATACCAACAGATAGAGCAGAATCATTTGAAAAATTCTGGGAAGGAATAATTTTAGGTGCAAAAATACTGCTTCCGCTTACTACAACATTCTCAACCCATTCATACTTGTTTATCCCTGCAATATCCAGGAGCCATTCTCCCTCAAACCTTGTTGCACCGTTGAAAAGGGTATCCGGAACCTTAAAATCAGCTATATTATAAGCATAACCATTGCTGCAGACTGTCTGATCAGTGGGTATATAATCTATGATAATGCTGTCTCCAATTATATTTTTGAGTTTCAGGGTGTCTCCTGCCAGCCCGGATTCTTCAAATTCAATTTCTTCAAGGCTGTTTTGGAAGACTCCATGTTCCAGCAGGTAGGGAATAAGGATATCATATTGCCACCTGATCGGAATGTCTTCATGATCCTGGTACAGGTCACCCAACTGGTTTGCCATTTCATCCAGTGCGCCCAGGTAGTTTTCTTCCCTTGGAAAGACCAGTGTAGCAGTCTTATTCCTGAATTCTTTGCTGATGGGAAAAAACTCTTCTTCGAATTCATTGATCACAATGGCTACCGTATCATAAATTGTGTTTCCATTTTCATCGAAACCAATAGGAATACTTAACTCTTTATCCAATAAAACTGAATCCTGGCTGTCAATAAATTTCTTCAGGGTCTCGTTTGTCGCGGCAATATATTCATACAGGCTGGGTTTTGGAAGGGCAACATCTTCGAGGATGAAATATTTTCCGTTGAGATAAAGCGGACTTTCAAATTTGGAGGCTATTCCATCAAAAAGTGCTGCATTGCTATTTCTTTCAAAAAGCGCGTATTTTTCCGAGAAGGTCTGGATCTGCTTGGAATCAGTAATACTCCCCGACTGTATAAAATGCCTTGAAATATGGAAGTCCAGGAGGGAGTTTGTAATCACAACAGTATCCTTGTAAAGAGAGAAAGCCTCATTTTCAGGTATAAACAAGGTGTAGGTCTTATCAGAATCGAAAAGGGAATCATATTCAAATTCTGCAAGGGCATCAACGAACATGGATATCCTCGGATCTTCACGCATGGCATCCCAAAGGTTCATATTGACCGTGGCAGGAGGCTGGTCGAAGTGTTCCTCCCATGTATTTTTACAGGAGAGGACGACCAGGAACAGCGCGAAAATTATTTTTATACTTGCTCTATTCATTTTCAAATGGATTTATAAGTGGAGCGAATTCAACCTGGTCCCAGCTGAACCTGCCAGGGATCAAGGATCTGATTGTAATGGTATGGCTTTTATAATCAACGAAGTTAACAGTTCCCAGGGCGACGTTTCCATAGGGATAATTGGCGCTTCCTCCTTTTGAAAGGTCAAACAGTCCACCCATTTTCTTTCCGTCAAGGTAGGCCTCGACCAGGGCATTTTCCTCGTTGTACCTGTCAGCCCGGATGTACACGGTATAGCTGCCCTGAACAACCTTCGGGATAGTATAGCTGATTGTAAAGTCTCCATCCATAAACAGGTAGTCCTGGCTGCTTGCAGGATGATCAGTATCGGAGGATTTGATAAAAACGAGATC
>CAYSAH010000202.1:0-7134 GCA_964428945.1 uncultured Bacteroidaceae bacterium
ACCTGCAGTAACATTGGGGATCAGACCATTATCCATTATTGTTCAGCTCTCCCGTAATGCAATGCTGGATGTACTTGGCCAGGATTATATCCGGACAGCAAGGGCGAAAGGCCTGAAGTTTTCAAGGATAATATTGCACCATGCACTGAGGAATTCAATGAATCCGATCGTAACTGCTGTAAGCGGCTGGTTTGCATCACTTATGGCCGGTGTAGTATTTGTTGAATATATTTTTGGATGGAAGGGGCTGGGATACATGATCGTAAATGCCTTAAATCAATACGATATGCCTGTGGTTCTTGGTTCTGTGATTACTATTGCGTCGATATTTGTTGTGATAAATATCCTGGTTGATATATCCTACTCAATGCTGGATCCAAGGATAAGAGAAAGCTGAAACGACAGACGATCATTCAGCCTGATTTTGAAATATTAGTATCTTTATAGTTTAATAATTAACGTAAAATGTAAAATTCTATCATGAGACAAAAAATTGTTGCAGGAAACTGGAAGATGAATACTCTTTTGCAAGACGGACTTGAACTTGCTAAATCGGTTGAGAAGGCATCAAAAGGAAAAACTAGTGATGCTGTTGTTATAATCGCCCCTCCATTTACGCACCTCTCAAAGGTTCGTGAAGTTATAAATAATGTTAAGCTGGCTGCCCAGAATTGTTCTTCTGAGGAGAGTGGCGCATATACAGGTGAGGTCTCTCCTGATATGCTGAAGTCAGCTGGGGTTGAATATGTTATTATTGGCCATTCCGAGAGAAGATCATATTACAAGGAGGATAATAATGTATTGAATAAAAAGGTGAAACTTGTGCTTGCGAAAGATCTTTCACCAATATTTTGCTGTGGCGAACTATTGGAGGAGAGGGAGGCAGGTAAACTTTTTGATGTTATCCGTGAGCAGCTTACAGTTGGACTTGAAGGACTGACTGCATCTGATATGAAAAATGTGGTAATTGCCTATGAACCGGTTTGGGCTATCGGGACAGGTGTAACGGCAAGCCCGGCTCAGGCCCAGGAAATGCATAAATTTATACGCGACCTGCTGGCAGAAATGTTTGGCGTGGATGTGTCAAATTCCACAAGCCTGCTGTACGGAGGAAGCTGCAAACCATCAAATGCCAGGGAACTGTTTTCTAATCCCGATGTTGACGGGGGCCTTATTGGAGGAGCGGCCCTGAATGCCGAGGATTTTCTTCAGATCGTAAACGCTTATTAATTTCTGCTTCTGCTGGTAATTGTATAACAAATGCCTTACCTGGAATATACTTTCGGCAACTTCGGGTCGGAAGAGAAAAAAGAGATCCTTATTGCAATTCTCGACAGTAAAGGATACAGCGGTTTTATTGAATCTGATGATTTTCTTATCGCATACCTTCCTGAAGATATGAAAGATGAATCTGATCTGCGTGATCTGACCTATAGACTGGACAGTAAAATTAGCTTTAAATCATCTGATGTTCCCCAGGTAAATTGGAATGCTAAATGGGAAAGTGAGTTTCAGCCGGTTAATATTGATGGTATTGTTAAAATAAGGGCATCTTTCCACGAGAAGGATGCCTCTTTTCTTTATGATCTCCTTATTGATCCAAAAATGTCCTTCGGTACGGGCCACCATGAGACGACAAGAATGATGGTCAGATCGATGCTAAAATTGGAGTTTAGCGAAAAAAAGGTCCTGGATATGGGAAGCGGAACCGGAATTCTTGCAATTCTTGCATCAAAAATGGGTGCGGACTCGGTGATTGCAATGGATATTGACGAGTGGGCGTATAAGAACTGCCTTGAGAATGTTAAAAATAATGAATGCAGTAATGTTGAAGTAATTCTTGGAAGTGGGGCTCAATTGCCCAGGGAAAAGTACCATATTATTCTGGCAAATATTAACAGGAATGTCCTGCTTGATACCATGGATATTTTTTATAAGCTTCTGAATAGAGAAGGATCCTTGGTACTGTCTGGTATAATGCAGCAGGACCTGGATCCTTTAAAACAGGCTGCAGTAAAATCCGGATTTTCTGAAAGAAGTTCTATGTTTGAGAATAAATGGCATTGCCTTGTTTTCGGGAAGGACGGTAGCAATTTGTAAAAAGTTAAAACACTGCCGGAAACCCACTGATTTTGTAAAAATTCCAATGAAATTAGTAATTTGGTTGATGAGAGCAAACGGTGCAATTTGAAATTAAAGTCTTACCTATGAAAAAACTCTTTATCGGGATTCTGTTTATCCTGGCATTTTCAGTAACAAAAGGTCAGTTTGTAAAAGAGTTTTCACAGGATACATCAAACTATATCCAGGAATTAAGCAAAATGTTTGGTTCCTCATTAATGGAAGATGAGCAACTGATATTCAATGGATTTATTTCTACCTGGGATTCCCTTGATTATGCTTCCAGGCTCGATATTATGCAGGTATCAGAACTCATGAGAAAAAGGAGCTGCCGTCCAAGACCTCAATATGTTATGTTTTTGACCATCCTTGAAGAGTTTCACAGGGAAAATAAACTGGACTGGGGATACAATGACTGGATATCGGGTTACAAGTCCTTTATGTCCGACGAAAAAACTCTTCTTAAGGATATAAATAAGGTCAATCAGGCAATTTTTCTTCTGCTGGACCAATCAATGATCTATAGCTCTGTTTCCTTATCATGGAGATATAGGGAAGACAAGTATAAATTCAGGTATGATGATAAGATTATGATCGAAACTTCGGGGATGGATATCGTTGGGTTATCATCCGGTGACAGTATCATTATAAATGATGTTTCGGGTTATTTCGATCCATTGGCCCAACAATTTTATGGCAGTTCAGGGAAAGTATACTGGGATAGAGCAGGTCTCTCCAGGGATACTGTATTTGCCGTCCTCAACAGTTTCGTTCTGGATGTTAACAAGCCATTCTATAAGGCTGATAGTGTTATATTCTACCATAAAAAACTACTCGATTCACCTGCAGCAGGGACCCTGGAGGATAGGATTTCTCAGTTCAAGACACCGGAACAGGCAAAGTACCCCAGGTTTGTGACCTACCAGAGTAGTTATACATTGAAGGATATTGTTCCGGGAATTAATTTTATGGGTGCGATTTCAATGGAAGGAGCAAACCTTGTGGGGACTGCAGCAGGTAGGGAAAAGGCAAGACTTGAAATATATTTCAATGATACACTGCGGGTGAGAATGAATTCAAGGATTTTTCTTTTTGGTTCAAGGCAGATACGGTCAAATAATGCGGAAGTGTCGATCTACATTGAGAATGATTCAATATATCATCCTGACCTGGTTGTGAATTACAGTATAAGCCAGGAATTAATGAGGCTTACCAGGTCAAAGGATTATAATTCACAGGGGCCCTACTCAGACTCATATCACCGGATCGATATAAGTTTTGATGAATTGACATGGGTGAGATCAGAGCCTGTAATGAATATGCAGGCTGCTCTTGGAACTGCACTTGGAAATGGACTCTTCGAATCTTACGACTTCTTCGATATGGAATTTTATGAGGGACTCCAGGGAATGGAATACCAGCATCCCCTGGCCGATCTTTGGACCTTTGCAGACTGGATTGGGGGAAATGTATTTTCTGTTGAAGCCTATGCCTCTTATATGGGCAAACAAGCATATTTGTTCAGGCAACAATTGATGCAGCTCAGTAAACTGGGCTTTGTTTATTTTGATTATGAAGCCGATGAAGTTACCCTTCGCCCCAAACTTTATGACTATATCGATGCCAGTATGATGCAAAGAGATTATGATGTCATCAGGTTTGTATCAAGGACAAATGCCGGAAAGGAAAATGCCAAACTTGATCTTGCTTCAAAAGATCTGACCATAAATGGGATACCTACGATATTCCTCAGCGATTCCCAGAATGTTAAACTCGTTCCATTGAATAACAGTATCATAATGAAAAGGAACCGGGATTTTCAATTCGACGGGGTAATTGATGCGGGTCTGTTCAAATTTTACGGGAAGAATTTCTTTTTTGAATATGATAATTTTTTGATCAACCTTCAAAATATTGATTCACTGTCGATCAGTGCCAAAACGGGGGAACGCGATGCTTTTGGAGTGCCGTTAACAACTACACTCGATAATAAAATTCAGAATATTACCGGGGAACTGCTTATTGATGCACCCTTCAATAAGTCGGGATTGAATTCGTTCCCGGAGTACCCAATATTTACAAGTCGGGAAGATTCCTATGTGTACTTCGACGATAAATCGATACAAAATGGCGTCTACGAGAAGAACAGGTTCTATTTTCAGATCTTTCCTTTTTCCATAGACAGCCTCGATAACTTCGGAAGGGAGTCCATGAAGATGGACGGAACCTTTATTTCAGCTGATATCTTGCCCCCGCTGGAGATGGAGATGTCGCTCCGCCCGGATAATTCATTGGGATTTTACCTGACCTCCCCGGAGGAAGGCTTTCCAATATTTGGAGGAAAGGCTACTTTTTACAATGATCTAGAGATGAGTAGTGCCGGATTACGTGGTTACGGATCACTCGATTATATTACTTCCACAACCTGGTCAGATAACTTTCTCTTTCACCCTGATTCAATAATGACAATTTCAAGGAGATTCCTTGAAAGGGAAAGTGGCGGCACTGTCTCCTATCCTTATGTTGAGAATGGTATTACCCAGGTCAGTTATTATCCTGTTGATGATGTTATGCGGATAAAACGCAAGGAAAGTGTATTTAAAATCTTCAATGACAGTATTGTATTTGGCGGTGACCTTGCTTTACGACCAAATGGACTGACAGGGGATGGAGGTCTCGGATTTCCTGATGCAAGGTTTGATTCAAGGCAATTTGAGTTTCATGCAAGGCGCGTGAATGCAGATTCCTCAGGTGTAAGATTGAAAAAACCTAAAACCGATGACTATACCTTTATCACTGAGAATATAAAAATAGATGTTGACCTTGTCAGCAGGGAAGGAGATTTCACAGCCAGGGAAGATTACACTCTGATCGATCTGCCGGCAAATCTTTATGAAACACGGCTTGACCAGGTTACCTGGTTTATGGATAAGGATGAAGTCCTACTGCTTCAGAACAAATATCTTCCGGAGAATGATGTTGATATTGGAATTGACTCTTTGAAGAGCAATGGTCCTACCTATGTCTCCAAACATCCTCAGCAGGATTCATTGAATTTTGTGGCGCCCCTGGCATACTTCAATTACAGCAAGAAAGTTCTTAAAGCAGAGAAGGTCCCCTTCATGGGAATAGGTGATTCTTATATCTTCCCTGAAGCCGGAAAGGTAGAGGTACTGGAAAAAGCTACGATTAAGCCTCTTCGTAACGCAAAAATAATGGCAAACAAGGATTCCCGTTTCCACCTGCTGCATCATGCCAATTTGGTGGTTGACTCACGGAAACATTACAGGGGCTCGGCTGATTATGATTACACGGATGAATTCGGAAATGTATTTACTTTCAGAATGTCCCAGGTTGAGGTTGATACCTCTCTCAGCAGTTTTGGATATGGGGAGGTTGCAGCTGAAGATTCATTCAGATTGAGTCCTTTTTATGAATACCAGGGCCAGGTTTCAATGAAAGCAGAAGAACCATACCTTAATTTTGCCGGAGGTGTGAGGCTTACTCACGATTGTGATATCGGAAAACAATGGATGAAATTTGAGACTAGGATCGATCCTGATAGTATTATGATCCCATTAGGCAGTAAAATGCAGAACATAGGCTTAAACAATATCTATGCAGGTACACTTAAGGCAAGAGATTCAATTCATATCTATCCAACATTTCTTTCTGCAAGAAAGGACTATTTCGACAGGAATGTAACAAATTCTTCCGGATTCCTCTATTATGATAAAGCGGAACAGGCATATGAAATAGCAGGCATTGATAAGTTGAATGATATGAATGCACAAGGAAATTACCTGGCACTTAAGACTGATTCCTGCCAGCTGTATGGAGAGGGAAAGATTAACATGGAGCTTGATTATGGAAGGGTTTCAATGAAATCCTATGGTAATGCAATTCATGATATTTCCGGAAACAGCCTGGACCTTCACATGCTGCTGGGCCTTGATTTCTATTTCAGCCCTGAAGCCCTTAATGTATTTGGTAAGGAACTAGACAGCTTACCCAAGCTTGAACCTGTGGATATTACCACAGACTTTTATAAGGTTGCGATAAAGAATTTGGTAGGCAAGATTGAAGCCGATAAGCTTGAGACAGACCTGGGTCTCTATGGTAATTATTCAGTGATTCCCGACAGTATGAAGTTTTCGATTCTTTTCAATGATGTAAATCTTGCCTGGAACCAGGAAACAAGGTCCTTCAGGTATAATGGAAAAGTCGGTATAGGAACCATAGGAGATGTTCAGGTGAATAAAAAGGTTGATGCATACATGGAATTTGTTGAACGAGGTTCAGGAGATATTTTTGATATTTACCTGATGGCCGATGCCAATACCTGGTACTACCTTGCTTTTAGCCCGGGTGCACTCCAGGTACTGTCTTCCAACGAAGAATTCAATTCTATCATTATGGGAATTCCTGATAAGGAAAGGACCCTGAAATCGAAGGGAAAGCTTAAATCCTATATTTATTCGCTTGCTGCAAACAGGCGCCTGGCGCTGTTCCTTGACCGCTTCATGATGTTTGAGGAAGGAGGGTCGTCTCAGTAATTATTCAGGAATAACGGCGACTGAACGTGGACCGAGTTCAATGACGTCCACGTCGGCTATTTTATTATCTCTTATTGCAAATCTGATCGCTGTGCGGACTTTGTGAAGTCCATGGTAGCCTGCAGCACCCGGGTTCATGTGCAGTAATCCCAGTTTTTTGTCAGGCATAACCTTCAGTATATGCGAATGGCCTGTGATAAACAGATCCGGAGGATGCTCAAGTAGTTTCTCCCTTACCTTCCTGTCATAGTTGCCGGGATATCCCCCGATATGTGTCATCCAGATTTTTATTCCCTCCCGCAGGTGTATTTGGTGTTCATTGCATTCAACACGGACTTCTGTCCCGTCAATATTACCATAAACTGCTACTAATGGCTTAAAATTGCGCAGTTTTTCAAGCAAAGTCCTGCTCCCTATGTCGCCGGCATGCCAGATCTCGTCACAATCCTCGAAAAAT